>CAUGKJ010000010.1 GCA_959600045.1 uncultured Haemophilus sp. | reverse complement strand
AAACTCCGTTATTACGTATGAAAGATGGTAAATTCCATAAAGAAGGTGACTTTACACCGATTTCTTGGGATCAAGCTTTCACTATCATGGCGGAAAAAATCAAAGATATCCTGAAGAAAAAAGAACCAAATGCTGTAGGGATGTTCTCTTCCGGTCAAACCACCATCTATGAAGGCTATGCAAAAGTAAAACTTTGGAAAGCTGGTTTCCGTTCTAATACTATCGACCCGAATGCTCGTCACTGTATGGCGTCTGCAGCGGTTGCGTTTATGCGTACATTTGGTATGGATGAACCTATGGGTTGCTATAACGATATCGAAAAAACTGATGCGTTTGTGCTTTGGGGTTCAAACATGGCGGAAATGCACCCAATTTTATGGTCTCGTATTTCTGACCGTCGTCTTTCTTCTGATAATGTGAAAGTGGTGGTTATGTCAACATTCGAACACCGTTCGTTTGAATTAGCTGATGTGCCTATCGTGTTTAATCCACATTCAGACCTTGCAATTCTTAACTATATCGCTAACTACATTATCCAAAACGATAAAGTAAACTGGGACTTCGTTAATAAACACACTAAATTCAAACGTGGTGAAACTGATATCGGTTATGGTTTACGTCCAGAACACCCACTTGAAGTTGCAGCGAAAAACCGTAAAACTGCAGGTAAAATGCACGATTCTGACTTTGAAGAATTCAAGAAAATCGTTGCACCTTATACATTAGATGAAGCACACCGTATTTCTGGTGTACCAAAAGATCAGCTTGAAACTCTTGCGAAGATGTACGCCGATCCAGAACAAAACTTAGTATCTTACTGGACAATGGGCTTTAACCAACACACTCGTGGTGTATGGGTTAACCACATGATCTATAACGTACACTTATTAACCGGTAAAATTTCTAAACCAGGTTGTGGTCCGTTCTCATTAACTGGTCAACCTTCAGCTTGTGGTACAGCGCGTGAAGTAGGTACTTTCGTTCACCGTTTACCTGCGGACATGGTAGTAACCAATCCGAAACACGTTGAAATTACAGAGAAAAAATGGAAATTACCAAAAGGCACTATTCCAACCGTACCAGGCTATCCAGCAGTACAACAAAGCCGTGCCTTAAAAGACGGTAAACTAAATTTCTTATGGCAAATGTCCACCAACAACATGCAAGGTGGCCCGAATATCAATGACGAAATTTTCCCTGGTTGGCGTAACCCAGAGAACTTTATCGTTGTTTCAGACCCTTACCCATCCGTTTCTGCGGTTGCAGCTGACTTAATTCTTCCAACTTGTATGTGGGTAGAAAAAGAAGGTGGTTACGGTAACGCTGAACGTCGTACTCAATTATGGCGTCAACAAGTGAAAGGCCCAGGTGAGTCTCGTTCTGACTTATGGCAAATTGTTGAATTCGCTAAATACTTCAAAACGGATGAAGTATGGGGTGAAGAGTTATTAGCTCAAATGCCTGAATATCGTGGCAAAACTTTATATGAAGTGCTTTACGAAAATGGTGAAGTAAACAAATATAAAGTACCAACCGATGTTCCGGGATACATCAATGATGAAGCCGATCACTTTGGTTACTACCTACAAAAAGGTTTATTCGAAGAATACGCTGACTTCGGTCGTGGTCATGGTCATGACTTAGCACCATTCGATACTTATCACCAAGTACGTGGTTTACGTTGGCCGGTTGTTGACGGTAAAGAAACCTTATGGCGTTACCGTGAAGGCTTTGACCCGTATGTCAAACCAGGTGAAGATATCGCATTCTATGGCTATCCAGATAAAAAAGCGATTATTCTAGGTGTTCCTTATGAAGCACCTGCAGAATCACCGGATGAAGAATATCCATTATGGTTATGTACTGGTCGTGTACTTGAGCACTGGCATACTGGTACCATGACTCGTCGTGTACCTGAATTACACCGTGCGTTCCCGAACAACTTAGTTTGGATGCACCCAGCGGATGCAAAAAAATATGGCTTACGTCATGGAGATAAAGTGAAGTTAATCACTCGTCGTGGTGAAATGATCACTTACTTAGATACCCGTGGTCGTAACAAATGTCCTCAGGGCTTAATTTACACCACCTTCTTTGATGCGGGTCAGCTTGCGAACAAATTAACATTGGATGCAACCGATCCAATTTCAGGTGAAACCGACTTCAAAAAATGTGCGGTAAAAGTGGAAAAAGCGTAGGATTTTCCTTTTGTTTCTAGTCGCTCCTCTCTTTACAGAGAAGGGAATTCAAAATAAGAGCGGTCAAATTTTGCAACATTTTTACAAAATCAGGCCGCTTATAAAAGGAAACGCAGATGAGACTTGATCCTAACCGTCGTCAGTTTTTAAAAAATGTGACAAGAACGGCTGCCGGAGTATGTGGGGTTGGTATTATTCTTGGCTTACAGCAACAACAAGCTAAAGCTAAAGAAGGAATCGCCTTGCGTCCACCTGGTGCTTTACCGGAAAAGGATTTCTTGGCAGCTTGTACCCGTTGCGGACAATGCGTCCAAGCGTGTCCATATGATATGTTGCATTTAGCTTCGCTGATTTCACCAATGGAAGCGGGCACGCCTTATTTTATCGCTCGGGATAAACCTTGCGAAATGTGTCCGGATATTCCATGTATGAATGCTTGTCCAAGTGGCGCATTAAGTGAGGAACTTAAAGACATCAATGATGCGAGAATGGGGTTAGCCGTATTGCTAGACCATGAAACTTGTCTTAACTGGCAGGGGTTGCGTTGTGATGTGTGTTACCGCGTTTGTCCATTAGTAGATAAAGCGATTACACTTGAACGTATCCACAATGATCGTACAGGGATTCATGCAAAGCTTATTCCAACTGTTCACTCTGATGCTTGCACCGGATGTGGTAAATGCGAACAAGCTTGTGTGTTAGAGGAAGCGGCAATTAAAGTCTTACCGATGGATATCGCCAAAGGACTACTCGGTCGCCACTATCGCTTAGGCTGGAAAGAAAAACAAAATGCCGGAAAATCCTTAATTGAGGAGCAACATCCGGATGGCTTACGTCCAGCAATGGATGCTCGTATGCCGGAAGGCTCACATGAGCCGGTTTATCAGCCAATGCAAGTTCAACCGAACCAAAAAGTTGCAACACCAAACCGTGCAACAATGGATTATGTACCAAATCCAACAACAGTTCCGGAAGCAGAGCAATTCCCAAATCTGGACTTAAACATTAAGGGGGTTAAATAATGGCTGAAAAATATACCCCGAATAAGCCTAAAGATGCAGGCTTAGAAGCTCGCCAAAAACTCGGTTGGTGGCATGCTTATCGCTTTTTAATTCTACGTCGAATCAGTCAATTAAGTATTATTTTAATGTTCTTAAGCGGCCCGATTTGGCAAGTTTGGATTCTAAAAGGCAATTACAGCTCAAGCATGCTTTTGGATACTGTACCATTGACAGATCCATTGATTACCGCTGAAAGTTTAGTGACAGGTTACCTACCAGAAATCACAACGATTATTGGTGCCTTAGTGATTGTCATATTCTACGCCATTGTTGCGAGTAAAGCCTTTTGTAGTTGGGTTTGCCCAATGAATATTGTGACTGATGCTGCAGCTTGGTTACGTAGAAAATTAGGTATTCGACAATCATTAAAAATTTCACGTCAACTTCGCTATGTGATTTTAGCCGTGATTTTAGTTGGTAGTGCAATAACGGGTACGCTCTTATGGGAGTGGATAAATCCTGTCGCAGCACTTGGACGCATCTTTGTCTTTGGAACAGGCGCAACCCTTTGGTTGGTCACAGTCATCTTTTTATTTGACTTACTTGTTGCTGAGCATGGCTGGTGTGGTCACCTTTGTCCAATTGGTGCAATCTATGGTGTCATTGGTGCTAAAAGCCTGATAAAAATTAATGTAGTCGATCGCGATCGCTGTGACCGTTGTATGGACTGTTATAATGTTTGCCCAGAACCGCAAGTATTAAGACTTCCTTTACACGGTGGACCTGAAGATAGCCAAATTATATTGGCAAAAGATTGTATTACTTGTGGACGCTGTATTGACGTTTGCGCAGAAAATGTATTTACATTTGGCTCTCGCTTTGAGAAACAAATAAAAATTAAAAATATTTAATTATTTAATGGAGTGGATTTCATGAAAAAATCATTTATTTTCATGCTGGCTTTATGTAGTGGATTGGCATTTGCCGATGCGCCGCAAGTTGCAAACAGCATTGATAAAACAGCAGAAAGTATTGCACCAGCATTTACGAATCCTTATAAAGATGTTGGTAATATTCCTGTAACCTTCCCTCACCAACCACCACTTGTTCCACACAGCATTCGTGGTTTACAAGTGACTAAAAATGCGAATCAATGTTTAGGCTGTCACTCTCCGGATGTGGCACCGACAACGGGTGCACCTCGCGTACCTGAAAGCCATTTCTTAACACGTGATGGACAAAAAACAGAAGGCACTTCGCCACGTCGTTATTTCTGTTTACAATGCCACGTTCAACAAACTGACGTGAATCCAATTATTCAAAATAAATTTGAAACTATTCGTCAAATGCAAGGTAAATAAGGAGCTAAACCATGATTAAATCAAGCATTCAGAAAGTTTGCCGTTGGTTACGCTCTCCGAGCAAAATGGCAATTGGTGGGGTTATTTTATTAACTATCATTGGTACTATCGTTGGCACTAACCTGTTTAATGCTGGAATGGCGACAACTAATACAGAGCAATTCTGTTCAGACTGTCATACTAATGACGTTGTACCTGAGTACCAAGCGTCAATCCACTTTAGTAACCGTTCAGGTGTGAAAGCAATTTGTTCAGACTGTCACGTTCCACATGAATTCATTCCAAAAATGGTTCGTAAAATGCAGGCATCGACTGAAGTTTATGCTCACTTTACAGGTAAAGTCGATACTAAAGAAAAATTCGAAAAACATCGTTTAGAAATGGCTGAACGCGAATGGGCGCGTATGAAAGCGAATAACTCACAAGAGTGCCGTAACTGCCATAACTTCAATGACATGGACTTTACTCAACAAAAAACTGTGGCACAACAAATGCATGCACTTGCACAGGAACAAAACAAAACCTGTATCGATTGTCACAAAGGTATTGCGCATAACCTTCCACACATGGAAAAAGTACAACAAAGCTTTATTCCTGCGGATATGTTAAAAGCAAATGAAAAACCTGCTGATAACAAAGATGCTAAATAATCTTATAGCAAAATAATAAATCGGCACTCATTTTGAGTGCCGATTTTATTTTTATTTTTTAAGGAAGTCTTTATCAGATAATACCCTTAACGGTTGCATATCGCTATTTCCCATGATGACCAAACTCGGGTCTGAGCGTAAACAGCTACCACCATAATGACCGCCCACAGTAAAAGTACAGACCTGAACATATTGGTCTTCCACTTTTGGTAAACACCAAAGTTGTTGGTAGATACTCTCCTGCTTACCAAAACGCCCATCTTTGCTATCAAGCACCGACTTACACTCACCAATCAATTTCACATTATCACCACGGCGACCTGCAATTGGCTTTTGTGCGTAACCATTTTTAATCAGCTCAGGCGTCAATTCAAATCCTGCTTCGAGTAGATAACGATGGTTTGGGAATAGTGACCACAACACTGGTAAGATCGCTTTATTACTCGGAATAGCCGTCCACAGTGGCTCATAAACTAGAACTTCTGGACGAAGTAATACATCAATCAACCGCACTTTGTCTTCTGGATATCCCGTACGAATTGGTGGAGCCACTTCCATACCTGTTGCATCTTCACGAAGTTGCTCCAACATGGTTTCCCAGGCCCACGTTTTCCATACGGTTTTGACCTGGTTATCTTCATCATCAATCAAACGACCACGGCTATCCCAATGCAATCCCTCGGTCCCATGAATAATTTTAGCTTGAAATCCTGCTTGAACTAGTGCATTGCGCATAAATAATGCGTGATAATCTTCCTCATCATCGTGATCTTGCATAATATGAACAAGCGGCGTAGCTTCACTGTGTTTCCAACAATCCGCTAATGCATTACGTAAGCCATCAGCTGGATTATCACCAATCTTCAATCCGCCCTGAATTGCCCATCGATTCATAAACTCACCAGCTTCAGCGTGACAAGAGGCTGAGTCAGCATTGTATTCATACACTTTCAATCCACGACTATCCATGCAGAAATCTAAACGTCCCGTGATGGTTTGGTAACGGCGATTTTGCCAAGACAATCGTAAACGAGGCCAAAGCAATTTAGGAATATTGAAATATTGTAATAACTTATCGTCTTTTAAAACTTTATCTGTGGCATGCAAATACATTAAATGCAATTCATTGGTTGCACGAATTAACTCATGTTGTGCTGTTTCAGACATCGTAAAATAGCGATATTGATCCGAATGGCTGACTTTGTGCCCACCCATGGCTTTCACATATGCCGCTTCAAATTCATTTTTCTCATTCAGCCATTTATGCTCAAACTGACCATTGTTTTCTATATGTTCAGCATGAATTTCAAGCTTCTCTTTTTCTGGTGTTGGCTGCGGCAGGCTGTATTCTGTATCTTCTGTTTGGATCATCCATCCTAAAATTTCGGTATCATCAAAGGTATCATGCAGAAAATACCCCGTTTCTGAAACTGTCATTGGAAGTTCTCGTGTCCATTGCTGCCCGCTTGGTAAGCGAGAGTGAATCACATTTTGCTCAGCGATGCGAATTTTATCTTCTAATACCTCGGTAATGATCGCCACATGCCCCGTATGTTTAAATTCACCACCTTCTTGCCAAATCAACAATGCGCCAGCTTCAGGTTTACGTTTACAACCATTTGCAAAGGCTTGTAAGGGTAATAAGGCATCATTTACCACTTGACGTAAAAATCGCAGAGAAAAGATCTCGTAAGCCATTCCTACATCAGTAAACACCATGCCATGATTGAGATATAAATAACGGCGCGCAAATTCCACACACTGCCATTTATAGCCCATGTACTCTCTTCCTAAATAACTGCGAAAGGCGGCATCATCCGGATACTCTTTCTCATCTGCTGTATGATAATCTGAGGAATAAATCGCAATCCCACCCGGTGCATAACCTAATAAACTTCCGAAAGGATCGTGTGTACTGATGTTTGCTGAACGTTCAGGCATAAAAACTCCCTGTTAAATAACAACTAGAAATAGTATAGATCTTTTGTCTGATTCCCCCCAAAGGCTTTTAAAAGAAATATTAAAATTTGAATCCCATACAATTTTGAAAAAGAAAAAGGGCTGACAGATATTAGCCCTTAAAACAAACCTAAAAATAACCGCACTTAAGGTTATTTTACATACCAATGCGCTAATAAAATCCCTGTGTTTACCGCAATATTTAATCCGGTTTTTAATGGATTACTTAAAGAAAGACGCACATTTACATCTTGTTTCTCACGAATATCATCTGTGCTGCTCTCACTCAATACCAACGCGACTTTCTCTGCAAATTTGAGTTGTTCCAACGCAACGCCTTGTTTATTGGTTGATACATGAATAATCTGATAGCCAGCCTTACGTAAAGCCTCTAAAGCAATTTCAGTACTTTCTGTTTCTAAAATACGAATATGCTCCATCCCGCCTTCAGCTACACGCATCGCAGCCGGTGCATAAAGCTGTTCAACTTGATTTGTTGCCACATTTTTAATGCCATAGAAGACGCA
The DNA here is from genome assembly GCA_959600045.1 of uncultured Haemophilus sp. GTDB lineage: Bacteria > Pseudomonadota > Gammaproteobacteria > Enterobacterales > Pasteurellaceae > Haemophilus_D. The sequence goes on along the minus strand of CAUGKJ010000010.1, from coordinate 5,937 downwards.
AGTACGCACAACGCCACCTAGGTTTTGCGCATTATTAACTTGATCAAGCACCACTAAGCAATCTTCTTGACGCAGGACATCTAAATAACCTTGCAAAGAAAAAGTACGTTGTTTTTTCACTAACATACAAATGCCGCCATGATGCTCAGTGCCACTTACTAAGCTTAGCTCATCGCTGTCCACCACGTGATACACTTTTTTATTCGCGGCTAAATAACTGAAAATCTCGCCAATTCGATGCGCCATTTGCACTGTTGCCCATACGCGAACAATGCTCTCTGGACGCTCAGCAAACAATTCTAAGCACGCATTTTCACCATACACTTTCATTTCTTCAGCACGGTTCTTTTTAATTTTCTCTGGTGCGCGTGGTGATAATGCGCCTGTTTTCTTTTCTTTCGGTTTATAACTCACACCAGTACTTTTCACCATTACTTTTACCGAGCCACTTTCACCATTGGCTTTATTTAATGAAAGTTCAGCAATTTTTGGTTCTCTCACTTCTTGCTGTTGGAAGCCACGAGAAGGTTTACGATCATCCCGTTTTTTATCAAAGTGCGGTCGATTTCCCTCACGTTTTTCATTATTACGACGATCATCAAAGCGACGTTCTTTTTCATTAAATGCGCGTTTTGGGCTACGCTCTTGAAAAGATTTGGTGGAATTGGTTTGGAATGATGGTTTGCGTGAATTGCTCATAATTTGCTTCTCGAAGGAAAAATTGGATAATAATTCGCCAAAAAATGCGAAAATTTGTGAGCATTATAACGAAAAAAAACCTTTTTTCTATCAATCATCAAAGGAAATATTGTAAACTAGAGCATTAATTTTTAGTGTAGAGATCGATTATGTTAATCAATAAAGCTAAACGAGCAGAACAAAATTTAAAAAATTTACCTTTTCTTCCTTTACAGGCAGATCAAGTTGAGTTTCTGTTTAGTCCGCTTGAATTCAAAGCACAAATTATAGAATTAATTCGCCAAGCTAAAAAACGCATTTACGTGACCGCACTTTATTGGCAAAAAGATGAAGCGGGACAAGAAATTCTCAATGAAATTTATCGCGTGAAACAAGAGCATCCTGAATTGGATGTGAAAATTTTAGTGGATTGGCATCGCGGACAACGCAATTTACTCGGCGCAGAAAAATCTGCCACTAACGCCGATTGGTATTGTGAACAACGCCAAACCTATCAACTTTCCGATGAACCCAATATGTTCTTCGGGGTGCCTATTAATACCCGTGAAGTCTTCGGTGTGTTGCATATTAAAGGCTTTGTCTTTGATGATACCGTACTTTACAGCGGCGCAAGTATCAATAACGTGTATTTACAACAACAAGATAAATACCGTTACGACCGATATCAAAAAATCCATAATGCTGCACTTGCGGATTCTATGGTGAATTTCATCAATGATTATTTATTGGATTTCAGTGCGGTACATCCATTAGATGTGGCTAACCGCCCTCGCACCAAAGAAATTCGTAGTGCAATAAAAGCTTATCGTAAAAACTTATCTGCCCATGCGGAATATCAGTTGGAAAGTGCAGTTGGTTTTTCCGATGTTTTAAGCATTTCACCACTTTTTGGTTTAGGTGCATCGGGCAATGAATTAAACCAAGTTATCGAAGATTTATTCTTACAAGTGCAGGAAAAATTGGTGATTTGTACGCCTTATTTCAACTTCCCTCGCACACTAAGAAGTAAACTTGCCCGCTTATTAGAGCAAGGAAAACGTGTCGAAATTATCGTGGGTGATAAAGTCGCGAACGATTTCTATATTCCACCAGAGCAGCCATTTAAAATGGCAGGTGCATTGCCTTATTTATATGAAAGCAATCTTCGTCGTTTCTGCGAGAAATTTGATGCTTACATTAAAAATGGCCATTTAACGGTGCGTTTATGGAAAGATGGTGATAACACTTATCACCTCAAAGGGATTTGGGTGGACAATCAGTATATTCTTTTAACAGGGAACAACCTGAATCCTCGTGCATGGCGTTTAGATGCGGAAAATGGATTATTAATCCACGATCCAAAACAAGAACTTCTGCCTCAAGTGGAACAAGAATTGTCGCACATCCGCCAATATACCAAAGTATTGCAAGATTATTCTGAATTAGAAGAATTGACGCAATATCCTGAACCAGTGCAAAAACTGTTGAAGAAATTTGCTCGAATTCAAGCAGACAAATTAGTCAAAATGATTTTATAAACGCAAAAAAGCCGACAAATGTCGGCTTCTTGCTTTCATCTTGCGCAAAAACATCAACTAACATTGCACATGTGAAATAAGTTGTTATAATCGCCCGACTTTTAAATCTTATTGGAGAAATCAATGAACCCAATTTCTTATTGGCAACGCCTAAAAGTTGCATTTCAATATGTGATGCCTCAAATCTATATGACACAAGCAGCGGGTTGGCTAGCTAAACAAAAATGGGGCGCGGTGACACATTTTGTGATTAAAGCGTTTGCCAAAAAATACAACATTGATATGAGCATTGCTGAAAAAGAAAAATTCAGCGATTACGCCAGTTTTAATGAATTCTTTATCCGTCCATTAAAAGAAAATGCACGTCCAATTAACCAAAATCCTACCGCACTTTGCTGCCCTGCGGATGGCCGTGTAAGTGAATGTGGACACATTGACGATGATCGTCTACTGCAAGCAAAAGGTCACTTTTTCAGCTTACATGATTTATTAGCAGAAGATAAAGATTTAACTGAGACCTTTAAAAATGGGGAATTCGTCACCACTTATTTATCACCACGTGATTATCACCGTGTGCACATGCCATGTGATGGTACACTTCGCAAAATGATTTACGTACCGGGTGATTTATTCTCCGTCAATCCATTTTTAGCGAAACATGTACCAAACCTCTTCGCACGTAATGAACGTGTGATTTGTGTCTTTGATACTGAATTTGGCACCATGGTACAAATCTTAGTAGGTGCAACAATTACTGCAAGTATCGGTACCGTTTGGGCTTGTGTAATTAATCCACCACGTCATAACGAAGTGAAAGTCTGGACTTATGAAGGTGAAAGTGCGGTTAAATTAAGCAAAGGTCAAGAAATGGGTTGGTTCCAACTTGGTTCTACCGTAATTAATTTATTCCAAGCAGGACAAGTACAAATTGCCGATCATTTAAGTGTTGATGAACCTGTTCGCATGGGTGAAATCTTGGCATTGAAAAAATAGTTTTACAACAAAGGAAAAAACAAATGACAGCTCAAATTTTTGAACAAGTAAAATTAGAAAGTATTTCTGAAAAAGGCAGCTACGGTATCGGTTTACAAATCGGCCAACAATTAGCAGATAGCCAAATGGATATTTCTATTGAAGCAGTAGCAAAAGGCATTTTTGATGCGTTAAATCGTAATCAACCAGCATTAGAAATTAATGATTTAATGCATTCTGTTCAAGCGCTTCAACAACAAGCAGCTGAAGCACAACAAGCGCAATTTAAAGCGATTGAAGAAGAAGGTAAAAAATTCTTAGAAGAAAACGCGAAAAAAGCGGGCGTAAACGTGACTGACAGCGGTTTACAATACGAAATTTTAAGCGAAGGTAACGGAAACAAACCATCTGCAACTGACAAAGTACGTGTTCACTACACAGGTACATTACCAGATGGTACCGTATTCGACAGTTCTGTTGCACGTGGTACACCAGCTGAATTCCCAGTAAATGGCGTAATTCGTGGTTGGGTTGAAGCATTACAAATGATGCCTGTTGGTTCTAAATGGAAACTCACTATTCCACATGAACTGGCTTACGGTGAACGCGGTGCGGGTGCATCTATCCCTCCATTCTCAACCTTAGTGTTTGAAGTCGAATTACTCGATATTCTTTAAAAAGAAAAAGTGCGGTTAAAATTAACCGCACTTTTTTATTCTTCTTCATCTTCGCTATAACGATCATCATCGTCATAATCATAGGTTAAGAGAGCATCCTCATCATAACCCTCTATATCAATCTGAACGCCATTTGAGCCTGCATCAAAACCGTTAAACCATGCGGTTCTCAGCTCTTCAGGTACACGTCGGCCACAATAATTAATTCGTTTATTCAATTGAGATTGGCTTTGCGCTTGGAAATCTTTTCCTACACGATAACCATCTAAGTACCAGTCATCTTTATCATGACAAACCGTCGTATTTAAACGTTTTACGTGTTTGCTCACTGAAATTGGGCTACGATGTTTTACATAATAGCCCTGCGTACAAGCACTTAATAGCCCAACAGCTAAAACGGTCGCTATTAATCTCATGTTGTCTCCTTTTACTACTTAATATCGGGCTATTGCCCTTTTTATGGTTTTATAGACCAACAAAATAAAAGGAAGGTTCAGAATATATAAGAGATCCGATTTCTATTTTAAGCTATAGCACAATCATGTCATCACGATGTAATGCAACTGCACCGTATTCATAACCAAGAATTTGTTCAATTTCTTGGGATTTTTTCCCCTTGATTAATTCCAACGCATCGCTGTTATAACGCGGCATACCGAGTGCAATCACTTTACCTGAGGTATTCTTAATTTTGACGACTTCACCACGTGAGAAACGCCCTTCCACAGCCGTAATCCCTGCAGGCAGCAACGATTTATTCTGTACTAACATGGCATTTTCAGCACCCTCATCAATGGTCAGCACACCCGCTGATGGTGCGGCAAATAACCACTGCTTACGGCTTTCTAGACGATCAGAATGATGAGCAATAAATTTGGTGCCAATTGGTTTATCGTACGCCAAATCCACAATGACATCAGGTCGGCTACCTGGCGCAATAATGGTTTCAATACCTGAACGCGTTGCCACATCTGCCGCAATAATTTTGGTACTCATCCCGCCAGTACCAAGGTTTGTACCGCTACCGCCTGCAATAGAACGAATATGGTCAGTAATTTGCTCAACCACTGGAATCAATTTCGCATCTGGATTTTTACGAGGATCGCTTTCGTATAAGCCTTGTTGATCCGTTAATAAGTAAAGTTGTTCCGCTTGCACTAAAATCGCAACTAACGCCGATAAGTTATCGTTATCCCCTACTTTAATCTCAGCCGTTGCTACCGCATCATTCTCGTTAATCACTGGAATAATGTGATTGTCCAACAGCGCATGTAATGTATCGCGCGCATTTAAAAAACGTTCACGGTCTTCAATATCGGCACGAGTTAATAAAATTTGTCCAATGTGAATATCATAAATCGCAAATAATTTTTCCCAGGCTTGAATAAGCTGGCTCTGCCCTACTGCAGCTAGAAGCTGCTTGGAGGCAATGGTTGGGGGAAGTTGAGGATGATTTAAATAATGTCGTCCTGCTGCAATCGCACCTGATGTCACAATCACGACACGAAAACCCGCTTGATGAAGTTGGGCAATCTGACGAACAATATCGACCATGTGAGGCGCATTCAATTTTGGGGAACCATGTGTTAATGTGCTAGTACCAAATTTTACGACGATTGTTTTGCGATTTGCCGACATAGTTTGTCCTCAGTGAAAAAATAGAAAAGTGCGGTTAAATTAGCATTAAAATAAATAAAAATCACGAAAAAAACCATCTCAAATTCAGATTTTGTGAATAGCTATGATATAGTGCAAAAAAAGAAAAATAGGATAGAAAATATGACATTAAGTTTAATCGTTGCAATAACAAAAAATAACGTCATCGGAAAAGATAATCAAATGCCTTGGCACTTACCTGCCGATTTAGCCTGGTTTCGTAAAAACACCACAGGCAAACCGGTAATTATGGGCCGTAAAACCTTTGAAAGCATTGGTCGCCCACTGCCGAAACGCACCAATATTGTCCTTTCACGCACCCCTTACGAACATGAAGGTGTCGTCTGGAAAAATAGTTTTGAAAGTGCGGTCGATTTTGTCAAATAATTTTATGAAATTATGCTGATTTGCGGGGG
>CAUGKJ010000009.1 GCA_959600045.1 uncultured Haemophilus sp. | reverse complement strand
GAAGTTCAGCAAGAAACCACCGCAACGGAAGATCCGTTAGAAGAAGCGATCGCTCGCGTACAAGAACTTGAAGAACAATTAAAAGCACAAGTAGAAGAAACCTCTAAAAAAGAGCAAGATTTATTGCTCCGTACGCGTGCTGAAATTGATAATATGCGTCGTCGTAGTGAACAAGACATCGAAAAAGCACATAAATTTGCGCTCGAAAAATTCTCAAAAGACATTTTAAATACCATTGATAACTTAGAGCGTGCGCTTGCAACGCCTGCCAATAAGGAAGATGAAAACATCAAAGCCTTATTCGATGGCGTCGAGCTGACTTTAAAAGAGTTACTCTCAACAGTTTCTCGCTTTGGTGTCGAGCCTGTTGGTGCAGTAGGTGATACCTTTAATCCGGATCTTCACCAAGCTATCTCTATGCAACCAGCAGAAGGCTTTACAACTAATCAAATCACCACCGTTTTACAAAAAGGTTATACCTTAAATGGTCGAGTGATTCGCCCAGCCATGGTAATGGTTGCAGCTTAATTTCTTTTCTATGACTTAAAGAGCGGACGATTTTTCGTCCGTTTTTTTATTGCCAAAAATCTTGACATAGATCAAATTTATTAAAAAATAATTTGAGAATAATTCTCAATAAAAACTCTCTTGATTTCCAGATTTAGCAAGGTTCCTCCACAATTTTAAGCATCAAAAAACATAAAATAACACTACATATTGTGTGTTGATCTATTAAATAAAACTATATACAGTGCTTTCGTTTTTTTTAAAGTTAGCCTATATAGGAGTCATAAAATGAATGCTTTCTTCGTGATTAAACGTGATGGTTCACGAATTGGGTTTGACCTACAACGTATTACTAATGCAATCAGAAAAGCGGCAAGTGTGGTCAATATTGTTGATGAAATTTATATCCATGAGCTGAGCCAGCGAATTAATACCAAGATTTTTAGTCACTATCAGCATGAAATTGATATCAACCAGATTCAAAAAATCGTTGAAGATCACTTAATGACAAGCAAGTATCCCCAAATTGCACGTGCTTATATTGAATATCGTCACGATCGCGACCTTGCTCGTGAAAAACGCAGTCAATTAACCAAAGAAATTGAAGGACTGATTGAACAAAGCAACGTCGAATTGCTTAACGAAAATGCAAATAAAGATGCGAAAGTGATCCCTACCCAACGTGATTTACTGGCAGGTATTGTGGCCAAACATTATGCCAAACGTCACATTCTGCCAAAAGATGTTGTTGAAGCCCATGAAAAAGGCGAAATCCATTATCACGACTTAGACTACGCGCCATTTTTCCCGATGTTCAACTGCATGCTAGTTGATCTAAAAGGCATGCTTTCGCATGGCTTTAAAATGGGTAATGCCGAAATTGAACCGCCTAAATCTATCGGCACAGCAACAGCAGTTACCGCACAAATTATTGCTCAAGTAGCCAGCCATATTTATGGCGGTACAACCATTAATCGCATTGATGAAGTGCTTGCGCCGTATGTTCAACTCAGTTTTGAAAAACATTTGAAAAACGCTGCACAATGGCAAATTCCGGATGCGGAAGGTTATGCAAAAGCGCTAATTGAAAAAGAATGTTTTGATGCGTTTCAATCCCTTGAATATGAAGTTAACACGCTCCATACGTCCAATGGTCAAACGCCGTTTGTTACCTTTGGTTTTGGTTTAGGTACAAGTTGGCAAGAACGTTTAATTCAACAGTCGATTTTGAAAAACCGTATTCGTGGTTTGGGTAAAAATCATAAAACACCGGTCTTCCCTAAACTGGTCTTTACCATTAAAAAAGGCGTGAACCAAAACGAACAAGATCCAAACTATGATATTAAAAAACTGGCATTAGAATGCGCATCAAAACGCATGTATCCAGATATTTTAAACTATGATCAAGTAGTCAAAGTCACTGGCTCATTCAAAGCTCCAATGGGTTGTCGTAGCTTCTTAGGTGCCTATGAAGAAAATGGTCATGAAGTGCATGATGGTCGCAATAATTTAGGCGTAGTGAGTTTGAATTTGCCTCGTATTGCTCTTGAAGCACAAGGAGATGAAGAAAAATTCTACCGCACTTTAGATGAACGCTTAGCCCTAGCCAAGAAAGCCTTGCTTACCCGTATTGCTCGCTTAGAAAATACCAAAGCCCGTGTCGCACCAATTCTCTATATGGAAGGCGCTTGTGGCGTTCGCTTAAAAGCTGATGATAAGGTTGCGGATATTTTCAAAAATGGCCGAGCATCAATTTCTTTAGGCTATATTGGCATTCACGAAACCATCAATGCACTGTATAAAAAAGGACATATTTTTGACGATGAACAACTACGCGAAAAAGGCATCGAGATTGTGCGTCATTTAAGCGAAGCGGTAAAACAATGGCAGAAAGAAACCGGCTATGCATTTAGCCTTTATTCCACACCAAGTGAAAACTTGTGTGATCGCTTCTGTCGTTTAGATACCAAACAATTTGGTGTGATTGAAGGCGTTACCGATAAAGGCTACTACACTAATAGCTATCACTTAGATGTAGAGAAAAAAGTGAATCCATACGATAAATTAGACTTTGAAATGCCTTATCCTAAATTAGCGAGTGGCGGCTTTATCTGTTATGGCGAATATCCTAACATTCAACATAACCTGAAGGCACTCGAAGATGTGTGGGATTATAGCTACGATCTCGTGCCTTATTATGGCACTAATACGCCAATAGATGAATGTTACGAATGTGGTTTCACAGGAGAATTTAATTGCACAAGTAAAGGCTTTGTTTGTCCGAAATGTGGCAACCATGACAGTGCAAAAGTGTCTGTAACCCGACGAGTTTGCGGTTATCTCGGCAGTCCTGATGCTCGTCCATTCAATGCGGGCAAACAGGAAGAAGTAAAACGTCGAGTGAAACACCTATAATGTCGCAACATTGATTATGATAAAATAACTCATCAAAAGTGAGCTATTTTTATTTCAATAAATAAGGAAGTACCATGCCAACACTTACACAAATTACGCAATCCATTATGCAAGATCCTGACAATCAATCTTTTACTTCACAAGGCATTGAACCGCTTTTTGCCGCACCAACCACGGCTCGTATTAATATAGTCGGACAAGCTCCCGGAATTAAAGCGCAAGAAAGTCGTTTATATTGGAATGATAAAAGCGGTGATCGCCTACGTGAATGGCTAGGTGTGAATCGCGATACATTTTATCATTCTGGTATGTTTGCTGTCATCCCGATGGATTTTTATTACCCTGGCAAAGGAAAATCCGGTGATTTACCACCGCGCAAAGGTTTTGCGGAAAAATGGCATCCAGCAATTCTCGCTAATTTACCCAATATCGAGCTGACGATTCTCATTGGACAATATGCACAAAAATACTATTTGCCAGAAAATAACCTTAATGTCACTGAGACTGTTCATCATTTCCGTGATTTTCTCCCTCACTTTCTTCCGCTCGTTCACCCTTCTCCACGTAACCAAATTTGGCTCAAGAAGAATCCGTGGTTTGAACAAGAGATTGTGCCAACATTACAAAAGCAAGTGAAAGCGATTTTATCTCGTTAAACAAATATTCCACGAATAAAGAGCGGTCAAAAATATCTGATTTTGACCGCTCTTTGTTTTAATACTAATCAATTTTTAGTACTCCCCTATTTTCTGATTAAACGCACTTATGCTAGAATCGGCGGCCATAAAAAATATAAGGAGAAATATGCAATCAATCCCCGTCACCAATTCTCAACGAAAAGCATGGAATAAACAAACCATTATATTCCTCTTTGATGTCGCGCTCTTTTTTATTTTACTTAATACCCTTCCTTTTGAACCTGCGGCAAACAAAGGATTATCTTTACTCGCGTTTGTAGCTATTTTATGGCTTACCGAAGCCGTCAGTGTAACGATCACTGCATTGTTCGTGCCCATTTTATCTGTCCTGTTAGGATTGGCTAATAGTCGTGAAGCGCTTGTTGCCTTTGCGGATCCGACCATTTTCTTATTCTTTGGTGGCTTTGCCCTTGCTACTGCATTAAATGTGCAAAAAATTGACAAAATGATTTCGAATAAAATCATGCAATTAGCGAAAGGTCGTCTCTTTGTTGCGGTGCTTTACCTCTTCTTAGCAACCGCATTTTTATCTATGTGGATGAGTAATACGGCCACGGCTGCGATGATGATCCCACTTTCAATGACTATTTTGAGTCAGTTAGATCGTAATGAAGATCACAATACTTACGTATTCGTGTTATTAGGGATTGCCTATAGTGCCACCATTGGAGGGATGGGAACACTTGTGGGAAGCCCACCTAATGCGATTGCAGCCTCCCAACTTCATTTAGGTTTTGCTGACTGGTTAATGTATGGCACGCCAGTCATGTTAATTTTATTCCCGCTTATTATTGGTTGGTTATATCTTGTATTTAAACCCAAATTAGGCCTTCGTTTTGCGGCTGAATTTGAAAAAATTCACATGACCAAACAACGAGTTTTAACATTGGTTATTTTTATCACTGTAGCAATTCTGTGGATTTTTGGTGGGTACCTTAACCCAATTATTTCTCAATCATTAGGTTTACCTAAACCTATTGGCAGCTTTGACAGTATGGTGGCGCTCTCCGCAGCGATTGTCATTTGTGTAACCGGGATCGCAAGTTGGAAACAAGTACAAGAAAATACAGAGTGGGGCGTGCTGTTCCTCTTCGGTGGCGGTTTAACCTTAAGCTCGGTATTGACTCAGTCTGGTGCAAGTAAAATCATGGCGGATGGTATCGTCTTCATTATTGAAGGTGGCCACTACTATGTGATGGCATTAATTGTTGCAGCCTTTATTGTCTGCTTAACTGAGTTTACGTCAAACACAGCAAGTGCTGCTTTACTGGTTCCAATCTTTATTTCTATTGCAAATGCACTGAATATGCCACCACTTGGTTTTGCAATGATTATCGGTCTAGGAGCATCCTGTGCTTTTATGATGCCGGTTGGTACCCCACCGAATGCGATTGTGTACTCGACAGGTTTTGTGAAACAATCCGAAATGATCCGCGTGGGTAAATTTATTGATTTAACCTGTATGCTAATTATCGGGACAATTGCTTATATCTTCTGGATGTAACCTTTAAAACCGAAAAAGTGCGGTTAAAAACAAGATGATTTTTAACCGCACTTTTTTATTTTATTTACGCAAACGTTTGCCTGAAATAAAAATTAACGTATAATTCGCACAATTTTTTTACTTAGGGAAACCAAATGAATAACAACCTGCTTTATACGGTGGAAGACAAACCACCTTTCGGATTGAGTTTACTCCTTGCCGCACAACATTTACTTGCTGCACTAGGGGGAATTATTGCCGTACCATTAGTCATTGGTAACGTCTTAAAATTACCAACCGAAGACACCATTACGCTAGTGAATGCTGCACTCTTGATTTCTGGTGTGGTAACGGTTATCCAATGTAAAGGATTAGGACCTGTGGGTATTCGTTTACCAAGTGTAATGGGGACCAGTTTTACTTTCGTTGCTGCTGCACTTGCCATCGGTTTCAGTGAATATGGCATCGCTGGTATATTAGGCTCTTCTCTCATTGGTTCCTTAGTGATGATTATCGGCAGTTTCTTCATGCCATATATTCGTAAATTGTTCCCACCACTTGTGACAGGGACTGTTGTCATGATGATCGGCTTAAGCCTGATTCCAGTTGCGGTTGACTGGTTTGCAGGTGGTCAACGTGGTGATGCGAATTATGCGACGCCAGAAAATTTAATGATGGCGAGCTTTGTCTTAGTGATCGTGGTCGCTCTCGTGCAATGGGGTAAAGGTATTTTCTCTGCAGCCGCCATCGTTATTGGGATGATGACTGGTTATATCGTCTGTTTAGCGATGGGCTGGGTGAGCTTTGAAGGTGTAAAACAAGCACAAACTTTTGCGATTCCACAACCTCTACACTTTGGTTTAGCCTTCCCTATTTCAGGCATTATCGGTATGTCTATCGCCTATTTAGTGACGATCGTTGAATCAAGCGGTAACTTCTTAGCACTAGGTAATGCCACCAAAACCGAAATCACTGGCAGACATTTACGAGGCGGGGTTTTAGCCGATGGTTTAGGATCAGCCTTAGCCGCCATTATGTCCACTACACCATTCTCATCATTCTCACAAAACATTGGTGTCATTTCTCTAACTGGCGTGGCAAGTCGTCACGTGGTTGCGCTAACCGGTGTGCTTCTAGCACTAGCGGGCTTATTCCCTGTATTCGGTGCATTAATTGTATCAATTCCATTGCCAGTATTAGGCGGCGCAGGCTTAATGATGTTCGCGATGATTATTGCTGCAGGTATCCAAATGTTGGATAAAGTGGCACGTAGTAAACGCAATGGTTTAATCATTGCTATTTCTATTGGTTGTGGCTTAGCGGTGACAACTCGTCCAGAATTGCTTGATAAATTACCGCACTTTTTCAAAGAGGTGCTTGGTTCAGGCATCACAGTAGGCTCATTACTTGCTTTAATTCTTAATCTCGTGCTTCCAGAAGATAAAGTGGAAGAAACAAAAGAATAAAAATAGATAATGAATAAGGGCAGATTAACACTGCCCTTTTCTTTTCCTGTAAAACATTTCTAAAACTGACCGCACTTTGTTAAAATCAAGCATCATTTTCCATTTATGAAGGAATAAAAATGGCAGATTTACCTTTCTTCGTTGAGCTCAACGAACAAAATCTTACTGAAACGTTGCAACGTTCTGTTGAAACGCCACTTGTCATTAACTTTTATGCGCCAAGCCATAAAGAATCAGCTGATTTTGCAACAGTCCTACAACGTGTTGCAGAACAACATCAAGGACAATTTATTCTCGGCTTAGTCAATTGTGAAACAGAGCAAATGATTGCTGCTCAATTTCGTATTCAAGCATTGCCAACGACCTATCTTTTCAAAGAGGCTCAAGCAATAGATGCGTTCCCTGGTGCATTAGATGAAGCCAGTTTATTGCAACGTTTGAGTGCAATTTTGCCAAAAGAAGAAGATTTAAAATTCCAAAAAGCCTTGGATTTTTTACAAGTAGAAGATTACAACTCAGCCCTTCCATTACTGAAAGAAGCCTGGGAACTTTCAGATAAGAAAAACAGCGATGTGGCATTACTTTATGCGGAAACCTATATTGCGATGAAGAAAACGGAGCCGGCGGCAGATATTTTAGCGCAAATTCCGATTCAGGATCGCGATAGCCGTTGGCATGGATTACAAGCGCAGATTGAGCTTTTAATTAAAGCCGCTGATACGCCAGAAATTCAACAACTACAAGCGGATTATGCGAAAAATCCAACGCCTGAAATTGCGTTGAAATTGGCAGTGCAGCTACATCAAGCTAATCGAAACGAAGAAGCATTGGACTTATTATTTAGCATTCTTAAACAAGATCTTTCTGCGGAAAATGGTGAAGTGAAACAACAGTTTTTATCTATTTTATCAGCCATTGGCAATGCGGATCCTATAACCAATAAATATCGCCGATTGCTGTATTCATTGCTTTACTAATACGATCAACTATTTTTTTATGCATGAAGGCTTTATAATGAATGAATTCCAAAAGCCTCATGCTTTATTTTATAAACAAAGGATTCTTTATGTCAGACGTTAAACACAGCAAATTATTAATTTTAGGTTCAGGCCCTGCGGGTTATACCGCCGCTATTTATGCCGCACGTGCAAACTTAAAACCTGTTTTAGTGACCGGTCTTCAACAAGGCGGACAACTTACTACCACGGATGAAATTGAAAACTGGCCTGGTGATTTTGAAATGACAACCGGTCCAGGTTTAATGCAACGTATGTTGCAACACGCTGAAAAATTTGAAACGGAAATCGTGTTTGATCATATTAACAAAGTCGATTTATCTTCTCGTCCATTCAAACTTTATGGCGATATGCAAACCTTCACATGTGATGCATTAATCATCGCAACAGGGGCATCAGCACGTTATATCGGGTTAGAATCTGAAACCGCTTATAAAGGGCGCGGCGTTTCAGCTTGCGCAACCTGTGATGGTTTCTTCTATCGCAATAAACCGGTTGCTGTTGTGGGTGGCGGAAATACTGCAGTTGAAGAAGCACTTTACTTAGCCAATATTGCTTCTGAAGTGCACTTAATCCACCGTCGCGATAGTTTCCGCGCAGAAAAGATCTTAATCGATCGCTTATACAAAAAAGTCGAAGAAGGCAAAATCGTGCTTCATACTGACCGCACTTTGAATGAAGTATTAGGCGATAACATGGGCGTAACTGGTGTACGTTTAGAAAACGTGAAAACTGGCGAAAAAGAAGACGTGAAATTAGATGGTTTATTTATTGCTATCGGTCATGCACCAAACACTGAAATCTTCCAAGGCCAGCTTGAACTTAATAACGGTTATATCGTCGTTAAATCAGGTCTTGAAGGCAATGCGACAGCGACCTCTGTGGAAGGCGTATTTGCGGCAGGTGATGTGATGGATCACAACTATCGCCAAGCGATTACTTCAGCAGGAACAGGCTGTATGGCTGCATTAGATGCTGAACGTTATTTAGATGCACAAGAATAAATAAATTTCCTTATTTATTTTCCCCCTCTTTAGCCAAGAGGGGTTAAGGGAGATTTTAAAGAATCAATTCTGTATCAATAAACTCGCCTTCAAACTCCCTCTCAATAGAGAGGGAGAACTTTTTAAATACTAACTCTACAAATCTATGGACAAACTTCGCCAAAAATATTTACAAAAATGGCTTCGTGCGCAGCAACAACCTGTTAAAAAATTAATGCGCACCAATATTGCCCTTGCCACACTTTCTTCCTTAATTCTTGTGGCTCAAACCTATTTTCTTGCGACATTGCTCGACAAGCTCATTATGCAACATGTCGATCGCGCTGAACTGGTTCCATATTTTATTGCATTAATCATGGCTTTTGCTTTGCGTGCGGTTATTTTATGGCTACGCGAAAAAATTGGCTTTAAAGCAGGTCGATTACTGCGCAATCACATGCGTCAAAAGATCTTAGACAAAATCCATCAAGTGGGACCTGCGACCATCAATAATAAACCAGCCGGTAGCTGGGCAAGTATCATGCTTGAACAAGTGGAAAATCTGCATAATTTCTATGCGCGATTTTTACCACAACAAAGTTTATCGGCTATTGTACCAATGGTGATTTTAATTGCCGTATTCCCACTCAACTGGGCCGCTGGATTGATTTTGATGGTTACTGCACCACTTGTGCCAATTTTTATGATTCTGGTAGGGATTGCAGCGGCAGATAGCAGCCAAAAAAATATGGCTACCCTTTCTCGCTTGAGTGCACAATTCTTGGATCGCTTACGCGGTTTAGAAACCTTGCGTCTTTTTAACCGCACTTCAGAACAAACTCAACATATTGAAAACACAACGGAAGACTTCCGTGAAACGACCATGACAGTACTTAAAATGGCGTTTCTCTCTTCTGCCGTGTTAGAGTTTTTCACCTCCATTTCCATTGCTTTAATGGCGGTGTATTTTGGTTTTAGCTATTTAGGCCAAGTCGAATTTGGCACTTATGGCACCACGCTGACCTTATTTACTGGCTTTTTCTGCTTAATTCTGGCACCAGAGTTTTATCAACCATTGCGAGATCTAGGTACTTACTATCACGATCGTGCAGCCGGCATTGGTGCTGCTGATGCCATTGTCGATTTCTTAGAGGCAGATTATTTAATTGCGCATCAAGGCAATGAACAAATTCCAGCACAAAGTGCGGTCGAAATTCAGGCTGAAAATTTAGTAGCGCTTTCGCCACAAGGCCAACCATTAACGAAGCCTCTTTCATTCCATATTCCGAAAGAAAGCCATATTGCCCTTGTGGGCCAAAGTGGTGCAGGAAAAACCTCTTTAATCAATGTATTACTCGGTTTCTTACCTTATGAAGGCAGCTTAAAAATTAATGGTGTTGAACTGAATCAAAGCCGTTTAAGCGACTGGCGCAAACAAATTGCGTGGGTAGGTCAAAACCCATTACTACTACAAGGTAGCATCAAAGAAAATCTACTTTTAGGTGATATTCAAGCAACTGATGCTCAAATTGAGCAAGCCTTGATTTCCGCTCAAGCGAAAGAATTTACCGATAAATTAGGCTTGGATAGCGAAATTAAAGATGGTGGGATAGGGGTATCCGTAGGCCAAGCGCAACGCTTAGCGATCGCTCGCGCTTTACTACGCAAAGGCAATTTATTATTACTCGATGAGCCAACGGCTAGCCTAGATGCTCAATCTGAAAATCTGGTACTTGCTGCCCTTGCAGAAATGAGCCATAACCAAACCACCTTAATGATTACACACCGTATTGAAGATCTGAAACAATGCGACAATATTTTAGTGATGCAAGAAGGTAAAATTGTTCAACAAGGAAATTTCAACCAATTAAAAGATCAAGGCTTCTTTGCCGAATTATTGGCTCAACGAAAAGAGGATATTCAATAATGCGTGCCTTACTTCCCTTTTTACGTTTATTTAAATTCGCCAAGTTGCCTTTATTTTTAGGCTTGGTTTTAATGATCACGGGTCTAGCCTCCAGCATTGGCTTACTGACCACATCGGGTTGGTTTTTAGCCGCAACAGCTATTGCAGGTCTTGGCACGTTATTTAATTTCTTCTACCCTTCTGCTTCTGTACGTGGGCTTGCTATTAGCCGTACCCTTTTCCGTTATTTCGAAAAGTTGGTCACGCACGATGCGACTTTCCGCATCTTGGCTAAATTACGGGTACAGGTTTTTGAGAAGATTATCCCCTTAAGCCCTGCGGTGTTAAATCGCTACCGTAACAGCGATTTATTAAACCGCTTAGTGTCTGATGTGGATACCCTCGATAGCCTTTACCTTCGCTTAATTGCGCCATTTATTACGGCCATTTTTGTGATTCTAGCCATGTGTATTGGTCTAAGCTTCGTCAATGCACCTTTAGCCTTAGGTCTAGGTGTGAGCCTGCTTTTATTGGTATTGGTTATTCCAACCGTTTTCTACCAACTGGGTAAAAAATTTGGTGATAAACTCGTGCATTCACGTGCACTTTACCGCACACAATTCTTAGAATTTATCCAAGCACAAGCTGAATTATTACTCTTTAATGCTGAAGATAAATTAAAAGATAACATGGCAAAAACCGAAGCTAACTGGCAAGCAGACCAGCAAAAAGAAGCTAATTTAAGCGGATTTTCAACCGCCCTTTCACTCTTTTTAAATGGTTTGATTATTGCCGCCATGTTGTGGTTTAGCTCACAAGCGGAGTTTGGTAACGATGAATATCGTATGGCGTTTATTGCGCTCTTCACTTTTGCCGCTTTAGGCTCATTTGAAATCTTAATGCCATTAGGTTCAGCATTCTTACATATCGGGCAAGTGATTGCGTCAGCTGAACGCGTGACAGATATTATCGAACAACAACCATTAGTAGCTTTTAATGGCAAAGCGGAGTTCGATCAAAACGCGACTACATTAATTGAAGCAGAAGATCTTTCTTTTACTTATCCTGAACGTCAAAATCGTGCTTTAGAAAACCTGAATTTAACCATTCAAAAAGGCCAAAAAGTTGCGATTCTAGGTAAAACAGGTAGCGGAAAATCCACGTTATTACAGCTTTTAGTGCGTAATTATGATGCTAATCAAGGAGATTTATTCCTTGCTGGCAAGCCAATTGCTGATTATGCAGAAGACACATTACGCAGCCAATTCTGCTTTTTAACACAACGTGTTCATGTATTTAGCGATACACTTCGTCAAAATCTGCAATTTGCAAGTGCGGTCAATATTTCAGATGAAAAAATGATCGAGGTGTTAAATCAAGTGGGTTTAGGAAAGTTGTTGGAACAAGAACAAGGTTTAGATATTTGGCTAGGTGATGGTGGTCGTCCACTTTCTGGTGGAGAACAACGTCGTTTGGGCTTAGCGCGTATTTTGCTTAATGATGCGCCAATTTTATTATTAGATGAGCCAACTGAAGGTTTAGATCGCGAAACTGAACGACAAATTCTGCGTTTAATTCTTGCCCATGCTGAAAATAAAACCTTAATTATGGTAACTCACCGCTTAACGGCGATTGAGCAATTTGATGAGCTTTGTGTGATTGATGAAGCGAAGCTAATTGAAAAAGGCACTTATTCAGAATTATTGCAATTAGAAAAAGGGTTCTTCAAACAATTAGTGGAGCGTGTGTAAAACAAGGAAGGATAAGTTGGGTGGAAATCTTCCCAGCTTATTCTCGGCACACAGAAATTCCGACTTTGGCTGCTTTCTTCCGAACCTGACCGAGTAAACCGGACACCGTTGCGAGAGACCGAGAAGATTTCCATTGATATCGCAATGCGATTAGGTGGGCTATTATGCAAGAATTGCCCCTGTATTGCAAAGGTTAATTTATCAATTCAGTGAATTTGACGAGAAAATCAACCGCACTTTTAAGGTAAAACCATGAACTATCTCCAATACTACCCTACCGATGTTGTAAATGGCGAAGGTACACGTTGTACCCTTTTCGTTAGCGGTTGTACGCATGGTTGCCGTGGTTGCTACAACCAAAAGAGTTGGTCTTTTGATAATGGCGTATTATTTGATGAAGCGATGGAACAACAAATCATCAATGATTTAAAAGATACGCGCATTAAACGTCAAGGGCTCACGCTTTCTGGTGGGGATCCGATGCATCCTCGTAATGTTGAAGCCCTACTTCCTTTTGTACAACGTGTAAAAAAAGAATGTCCAGATAAGGATATTTGGGTATGGACGGGATATAAACTGGATGAACTTGATGATTATCAACGTCAAATGTTGCCTTATATTGACGTGCTCATTGATGGAAAATTTATACAAGAACAGGCTGACCCAAGCTTGGTTTGGCGTGGTTCAGCCAATCAAGTGATTTATCGTTTTAAGGTTTAACCAAATAAGGTTAAGCTATTCTGCCAAGCCGTTTCTTTGATCACTTCAGCATTTTCACTTCTTAAACTACATAAAGCGTCAAAGGTGTGAACAATCCGCTCTGGTCGGTTAGGTTGCCCTTGAAAGCCAAATACGGGCATATCTGGTGTATCCGTTTCTAACACCAATGCCTCTAATGGTAACTTGGCAATCGCTTGACGCGTTTTATTCGCGCGTTCATAAGTAATTGTGCCGCCTACGCCAATTTTATAGCCTAAATCCACAAATCTTTTTGCTTGCTCATAACTTCCTGAAAAACCATGCACGACACCACATTTTGGCAAATTGGCTTGTTTTAAAAAGCGGAATAATTGCTCGTGGGATTTTCGACTATGTAAATTAACCGACAGATTGTACTTCTTCGCTAAATAAAGCTGGCTCTCCAAAAAGAGCTGTTGCTTTTGCCATAATTCATCCATCAATAACTCTGGAATCGCACACTCTAAACCAATTTCTGCTACGGCTGTACAATTTTGATCACGTACAGATAACGCCGCATCCAATTTCTCTAAATCATGCTCTTGATGTTCTTTGATATAAAGAGGGTGTAACCCAAGTCCACAATAAAGATGCTCAGGGAAAAGTGCGGTCATATTTTGGATTGTTTTAAAATCCGATTCTTTTACCGCCACAATCAAGATTTTCTGCACATCAGCTTGCTTAGCGTTCTCTACGAGCTGAGCTAATGGCTCTCCCGTGTCATGATGAAGATAATCGAGGTGGGTATGAGTATCGAAGAAAGGCATAACGTTATTTCACTTAAGAAAAAAGGTGTGTAGATTACGCATCCACACACCGAATTAATTATTCAACAGAAACGGATGTAATCACCACATCTTCGGTCGGAACATCTTGGTGGAAGCCTTTATTACCGGTTTTTACTTTTTTGATTTTATCAACCACATCCATGCCTTCAACCACTTCACCGAATACGGCATAGCCCCATTCTTGTACCACTTCACGGCCAAACATCTCTTTTGAACGGTAGTTTAAGAAGTCATTATCTGCCACGTTAATGAAGAATTGTGCCGTTGCAGAATGTGGATCAGAGGTACGCGCCATGGCGATTGTGCCACGTTTATTGCTTAAACGATTGTTG
>CAUGKJ010000008.1 GCA_959600045.1 uncultured Haemophilus sp. | reverse complement strand
TTTCTTTTATTATAAAATATTTTTCATATATATTTAGTTTACTTACCCTAACTATTTTTTCTTGGAATATGAATGAAAATTATTTTAATGATAAGCATTTAAAAGACAAAGCATATCTTATATCTAGAAGTTTAGATTTTTATTCCTACCCCGAAGAGAATATATTATGTTATAGTAATAAATTTATACCCAAGGGTAAAGCCTTCACTTATTTAGATAGCCAACATAAGAAGATTATGATTGATACACAAGATTTAGATAAAATGGGAGTCTGGGATATCTTAAATTTTAATTTCAATGATGATAAAAGCAACTATTTAGGGTATTCACTTAAAATAAAACCTGACTTAAAAGTAATAGATTGTCTATAAGATATAGCACCTTTTAACCCTAACAAAATTTACTTGGAGAGATTATTTATGCCAAAACTACGTTCAGCGACCAGTACACAAGGTCGTAATATGGCGGGTGCACGTGCCTTATGGCGTGCAACAGGGATGAAAGAAAATGACTTTGGTAAACCGATTATTGCGGTGGTGAACTCATTCACCCAATTCGTACCAGGGCATGTTCATTTAAAAGATATGGGACAACTAGTCGCAGCTGAAATTGAAAAAGCAGGCGGCGTAGCAAAAGAATTCAATACTATCGCAGTAGATGATGGTATCGCGATGGGCCACGGAGGCATGCTTTATTCCTTACCAAGCCGTGATTTAATCGCAGATAGCGTGGAATATATGGTTAATGCTCACTGTGCTGATGCGATGGTGTGTATTTCCAACTGTGACAAAATCACCCCGGGAATGTTAATGGCGGCAATGCGTTTGAACATTCCAACTATCTTCGTTTCGGGTGGCCCAATGGAAGCGGGTAAAACGAAATTATCTGATCAACTTATTCGCTTAGATTTAGTGGATGCGATGATTGAGGCGGCAGATCCGAACGTAAGCGATGAACGTATTGATGCGATTGAGCGTAGTGCTTGCCCAACCTGTGGTTCTTGCTCAGGCATGTTCACCGCTAACTCCATGAACTGCTTAACCGAAGCGTTAGGTTTATCTTTACCGGGCAATGGCTCGATGTTAGCGACCCATGCTGACCGCAAAGAATTATTCTTAAAAGCTGGTCGTCAAATTGTTGAGCTTTGCAAACGCTATTATGAACAAGATGATGAAAGCGTATTACCTCGTTCAATCGGCACCTTTGAAGCCTTTGAAAATGCTATGAGCTTAGATATCGCGATGGGTGGTTCAAGTAATACCGTTTTACACTTATTAGCAGCTGCTCAAGAAGCTGGTGTAGATTTCAAAATGGCGGATATTGACCGCTTATCACGCGTTGTGCCTTGCTTAAGCAAAATCGCACCAAATACCAATAAATACCACATGGAAGATGTACATCGTGCAGGTGGGATTATGGGTTTATTGGGCGAACTAGATCGTGCAGGTTTAATCCACCGTAACACCAAAACCGTATTAGGTATGACTTTAGAAGAGCAATTAAATCAATACGATATCATTCGTAATAAAGATGAAGAACTACACAAATTCTTCCGTGCAGGTCCGGCAGGTATTCGCACCACGCAAGCCTTCTCGCAAGATTGCCGTTGGGATAGCGTAGATGATGACCGTGTAGGTGGTTGTATTCGTAATAAAGAAAATGCGATTTCTCAAGAAGGCGGCTTAGCCGTATTATTCGGTAACATCGCTAAAGACGGTTGTATCGTAAAAACCGCTGGTGTAGATGAGTCTATCTGGAAATTCACAGGCCGTGCAATCGTATTTGAAAGCCAAGAAGATGCGGTAGCCGGTATTTTAGGTGGTAAAGTTAAAGAAGGCCATGTAGTAGTCATTCGCTACGAAGGTCCAAAAGGCGGCCCTGGTATGCAAGAAATGTTGTATCCAACCAGCTACTTAAAATCAATGGGCCTAGGTAAAAAATGTGCCTTATTAACGGATGGTCGTTTCTCTGGTGGTACATCTGGTTTATCGATCGGTCACGCCTCTCCTGAAGCAGCTTCTGGCGGTGCGATCGGTTTAGTACATGATGACGATATTATCGAAATCGATATTCCAAATCGCTCGATTAACCTAAAAATTAGCGATGAAGAATTAGTAAAACGCCGTACCGAGCAAGATGCCAAAGGCTGGCAACCAGCTCACCGTGAACGTGAAGTGTCTTTTGCATTAAAAGTATTTGGTCACTTCGCTACTTCTGCGGATAAAGGTGCCGTTCGTGATAAAACACTTTTAAAATAGTGTCTGATTCTCCCTCTCTTTTATGAGAGGGAGAAATAAAACAAAGAAAAAATTAACCGCACTTCATCATAAACAACAAATATCATGAAAAACCTACTCACCAATCCTCAACCCTCTCAATCGGATTACATTAACGCGATTGTTAAACTTGGCTCCAGAGTATATGAAGCAGCTACTGTAACCCCGCTACAAAAAATGGGAAAATTATCCGAGCGACTACATAATAATATTTGGATTAAGCGTGAAGACCGCCAACCAGTAAATAGCTTTAAGCTGCGTGGTGCTTATGCAATGATTTCTAGCCTTTCTGATGAACAAAAACAGGCTGGGGTCATTGCTGCTTCTGCGGGTAATCATGCTCAGGGCGTTGCTTTATCCGCTAAACAGCTTGGCTTAAAAGCATTAATTGTTATGCCACAAAATACACCTAGCATAAAAGTGGATGCCGTTCGTGGTTTTGGTGGCGAAGTGCTGTTACACGGAGCCAATTTTGATGAAGCCAAAGCCAAAGCCATTGAGCTTTCAAAATCTAAACATATGACATTTATCCCGCCGTTTGATCATCCATTGGTGATCGCGGGTCAAGGAACGTTGGCAATGGAAATGCTGCAACAAGTTGCCGATTTAGATTATGTCTTTGTGCAAGTCGGAGGCGGTGGTCTCGCCGCTGGCGTAGCCATTTTGCTCAAACAATTTATGCCGGAAATTAAAGTCATTGGTGTCGAGTCCAAAGATTCAGCCTGTTTGAATGCAGCCTTAGAAAAAGGTGAACCTACCGATTTAGCACACGTTGGCTTATTTGCTGATGGTGTAGCGGTAAAACGTATTGGTGACGAAACATTCCGTTTGTGTCAAAAATATTTAGACGGTATGGTGCTAGTAGATAGCGATGAAGTTTGTGCGGCAATGAAAGATTTATTCGAAAACGTGCGTGCTGTCGCAGAACCATCTGGCGCCTTAGGATTAGCCGGTTTGAAGAAATACGTAAAACAAAACAATCTGGAAGGCAAAAATATGGCTGCAATTTTATCCGGCGCCAACCTCAACTTCCATACATTGCGTTATGTTTCAGAACGTTGTGAAATTGGTGAAAACCGTGAAGCTTTATTGGCTGTAACCATGCCTGAACAACCAGGCAGTTTCTTAAAATTTGCCCATGTCATCGGTAATCGTGCAGTAACAGAATTCAGTTATCGTTATGCAGATAATCAAAAAGCCTGTATTTTCGTTGGTGTACGTACCGCTAATGAAGCTGAAAAATCGGAAATTATTGCTGATTTAACGAAAAACGGCTTTGATGTAGAAGATATGTCCGATGATGATATTGCGAAAACTCACGTGCGTTATTTAATGGGTGGACGAGTTTCTAATCATCATGAACGACTTTATAGCTTTGAATTTCCAGAACAAAAAGGCGCTCTACTGAAATTCTTAGAAATTTTGGGTAAACGTTGGAATATTTCATTATTCCATTATCGTGCACATGGAGCTGATTACGGTAATATTCTTGCGGCTTTCCAATTAGGCGAAAAAGATAACGCAGAATTTGAACAAGCTTTAGCAAAACTCGGCTATGTTTATGAAGATGTAAGTGAAAGTAAAGCGTATCGATATTTCTTACGATAGAAAAACAAAAAGAGCGGTCAAAATAACCGCTCTTTTTTATTATCATTAACTTATCGTTTTAATTTAACGAGTTTTTCAGTAAGTTCGTAAGCACGAAGTTTCGCTAACTCTTTAGAAAGTTTAGCTACAAGTAAATCATGATCCACATCAACTGCGTGATTCACAATATTTTCTTCCGCTTCACGTTTTGCTTCACGAATACGATCTGCATCTAACTCGCTACCGCGAATTGCAACATCGGCAAGTACTGTTACTACTTTAGGTTGAACTTCTAAGAAGCCGCCTGAAACATAGATAACTTCTTCGTTGCCATCTTCGAGAGTGAATTTAACAATCCCTGGCTTAATCGCCGTCATCAAAGGGGTGTGGTTTGGTAAAATACCTAGTTCACCTTCCACACCTGTTGCTTGGATTTGTTTCACAGCACCTTCAAAGATTTTTCGCTCTGCGCTGACTATTATTAGGTTAAATGTCGCCATTTTTGTTCTCCTTCAAATGACTTGAAGTGATTACATATTTTTGGCTTTTTCTAGCGCTTCGTCGATTGTACCGACCATGTAGAACGCTTGTTCTGGAATATGGTCGTATTCGCCGTTTAAAATACCTTTAAAGCCGCGGATAGTTTCTTTTAAAGAAACGTATTTACCTGGAGTACCGTTAAATACCTCAGCAACGAAGAACGGTTGTGATAAGAAACGTTCAATTTTACGCGCACGTGCTACCACAAGTTTGTCATCTTCAGATAACTCGTCCATACCAAGAATTGCGATAATATCTTTTAATTCTTTATAACGTTGTAAGATACCTTGTACGCCACGCGCTACATCATAGTGCTCTTGACCAACAACAAGTGGGTCTAATTGACGTGAAGTTGAATCTAATGGGTCAACCGCAGGGTAAATACCTAAAGACGCAATTTGACGACTTAATACAACTGTAGAGTCTAAGTGCGCGAAGGTTGTTGCCGGAGATGGGTCAGTTAAGTCATCCGCAGGTACGTATACCGCTTGAACAGAGGTGATAGAACCTGTTTTGGTTGAAGTGATACGCTCTTGTAACACACCCATTTCTTCTGCTAATGTTGGTTGGTAACCTACCGCAGATGGCATACGACCTAATAACGCAGATACTTCAGTACCAGCAAGAGTATAACGATAGATATTATCCACGAAGAATAATACATCACGACCTTCGTCACGGAATTTTTCAGCCATAGTTAAACCGGTTAACGCAACACGTAAACGGTTACCTGGTGGCTCATTCATTTGTCCATAAACTAATGATACTTTATCCAATACGTTAGAATCTTTCATTTCATGATAGAAGTCATTACCTTCACGAGTACGTTCACCTACACCCGCAAATACGGAGTAACCTGAGTGCTCAATCGCGATATTACGGATTAATTCCATCATGTTAACGGTTTTACCTACACCCGCACCACCGAATAGACCTACTTTACCACCTTTTGCGAATGGACAAATTAAGTCGATAACTTTGATACCAGTTTCTAATAATTCCGTACTGTTAGATTGTTCTTCATAGCTTGGTGCCGGACGGTGAATAGACCAATTTTCTTCCGCGCCAATTTCACCCTGCTCATCGATTGGTTCACCTAATACGTTCATAATACGGCCTAACGTTTTAGTCCCTACTGGAACTTGAATCGGGTTACCCGTATTTTCTACTTTTAAGCCACGTTTTAAGCCGTCAGATGTACCTAATGCGATACAGCGAACTACACCGCCACCTAATTGTTGTTGAACTTCAAGGGTTAAACCTGATTCAACTTTTAATGCATCGTAAACTTTTGGTACTGCATCTTGTGGGAATTCAACGTCAATCACCGCACCGATGATTTGTACAATTTTTCCTGCTGACATTACCGTTCCTCTTTCATTAAATCGCTGCCGCGCCGGCGACGATTTCGTTTAATTCATTTGTAATACTTGCTTGACGGGCTTTATTGTAAACTAATCGCAAGTCATTGATTAAATTACCTGCATTATCAGTTGCCGCTTTCATTGCTACCATTCTAGCAGCTTGCTCGGAAGCAAGGTTATCTACCACAGATTGATACACTTGTGATTCCAAATAACGAGTAAGCAAACTGTCTAATAAGACTTTTGGCTCTGGCTCGTAAAGGTAATCCCAGGTGCTTTGTCTTTGCTCTAAATTATCGGTTTCTAATGCCGGTAATGGTATTAATTGTTGATAAACGGGTTTTTGTGCCATTGTATTAACGAATTTATTGTAGGCAATATAAACTGCATCTACTTCGCCGTCTTTATAGACATCAAACATGTCGTTTGCGACCCCGATTAAATCTTCCATTGCCGGATTATCACCCAAACCGGAAAGTTGTGCACGAACAGGTAATCCTAATGAGCGGAAAAAGCTGATACCTTTTGAGCCAATTAAGCCCAATTCAACAGTAACACCTTTATCTTTCCATTGTTTGATTTCTGTCATCACAGTTTTAAACAAGTTAATGTTCAAACCGCCACACATTCCGCGGTCAGTCGAGACCACTAAGATCCCGACTCTTTTTACTTCGCGTTGAATTAAAAATGGGTGTTTATAACCAACAGTTGCTTTAGAGACGTGGCTGATAACATTTCGTATTGTTTCAGAATACGGACGAGAAGCAGCCATACGATCTTGCGTTTTACGCATTTTCGAGGTTGCCACCATTTCCATTGCCTTAGTAATTTTTTGTGTACTTTGTACACTGGCAATTTTGGTTTTTATCTCTTTTGCACCTGCCATCTTATTTCTCCGTTACTTTTACCACGCGCTGTTGGCTTTAAAATTATCCAAAATCGCTTTTAATGATGCTTTAACTTCATCATTGTAATTACCGGTTTTGGTCAATTCAGCCATAAACTCGCTGTGGTTACGGCGAGCGTAATCTAAAAGTGCGGCTTCAAAACTTGCAATTTTTTGCAATTCCACATCTTCTAAATAGCCAAACTCAACCGCGAAAAGCAACACAGATTGCTCTGCTACGCTAAGCGGTACATATTGTTTTTGTTTCAATAATTCAGTGACTTTTTCACCGTGAGAAAGTTGTTTGCGGGTAGCATCGTCAAGGTCAGATGCGAACTGAGCAAACGCCGCTAATTCACGATATTGAGCTAATGCGGTACGGATACCACCAGCTAATTTTTTCACTACTTTAGTTTGTGCAGAACCACCCACACGAGATACCGAAATACCAGGGTTTACCGCTGGACGAATACCAGAGTTAAATAAGTTAGATTCTAAGAAAATCTGACCATCGGTAATCGAAATTACGTTGGTTGGAACGAATGCTGAAACGTCACCTGCTTGAGTTTCAATAATTGGAAGAGCGGTTAAAGAACCAGTTTTTCCTTTTACTGCACCTTGAGTGAATTTTTCTACGTATTCTTCATTTACACGTGCTGCACGTTCAAGTAAACGTGAGTGTAGATAGAATACGTCACCTGGATAGGCTTCACGACCTGGTGGACGACGTAATAATAATGAAATTTGACGATAAGCAACAGCTTGTTTTGATAAGTCATCGTAAACAATTAACGCATCTTCACCGCGATCACGGAAATATTCACCCATTGCACAACCAGCATAAGGCGCTAAATATTGTAAAGCAGCTGATTCAGATGCAGATGCCGCAACAACGATAGTGTTTTCAAGCGCACCGTGCTATTCTAATTTACGTACTACGTTTGCAATAGTCGACGCTTTTTGACCGATCGCGACATAGATACATTTAATACCTGAATCACGTTGGTTAATGATTGCATCGATTGCTAATGCTGTTTTACCCGTTTGACGGTCACCGATGATTAACTCACGTTGACCACGACCGATTGGAACCATGGAGTCAACCGCTTTATAACCAGTTTGTACAGGCTGATCAACCGATTTACGATCGATAACACCTGGTGCAATGACTTCAACAGGAGAGAAACCATCATTTTCAATTTCACCTTTACCATCGATTGGTTGACCAAGTGTATTTACCACACGACCTAATAAACCACGACCAACTGGTACTTCAAGAATACGGCCAGTACATTGTACTTCCATACCTTCCGCTAAATCTGCGTAAGGACCCATTACTACCGCACCAACAGAATCACGTTCAAGGTTAAGTGCCATTGCGTAACGGTTGCCTGGTAAGGCGATCATTTCGCCTTGCATCACATCGCTTAAGCCATGAATACGAATAATCCCGTCACTTACAGAAACAATTGTCCCTGTATTACGGGCTTCGCTCACCACGTCAAATTGAGCGATGCGTTTTTTAATCAATTCACTAATTTCAGTTGAATTTAGTTGCATCTTGTATTCCTCTTATAATTGCAACTCATTTGCGAGACGAGCAAGTTGTCCACGACTACTTCCGTCAATCACAAAATCTTCTGTACGAATCACTACACCGGCAATCAGTGAGCTATCTACATTGCAATTTAATTTCACTTTGCGAGCTAATCTTTTTTCCATTGCAGCTGCAATTTTTTCGATTTGTGTTGCATTCAATGGTTGTGCTGAAGTTACTTCAACTTCTGCAATAGCTTGATGTTCTTCCACATAATGTTTAAATTCTTCAAACACGGTAGGAATCGCACTCAAACGCTTATTTTCAGCCATTAACCGAATAAGATTTTGCCCATATTGATCCAATTGTTCGCCACAAATAGAAATTACTGTATCAGCTAATTTCTGTGCAGAAAGAGAACTACTTAAGTAAGCTTTTACCGTTTCATCTTCAGCTACGGCTGCAGCAAAACCTAACATTTCAGTCCATTTTTCAACCGCACTTTGTTCAATGG
Source organism: uncultured Haemophilus sp. (assembly GCA_959600045.1). Classification (GTDB taxonomy): domain Bacteria; phylum Pseudomonadota; class Gammaproteobacteria; order Enterobacterales; family Pasteurellaceae; genus Haemophilus_D. The sequence continues at coordinate 5,419 of CAUGKJ010000008.1, read as the reverse complement.
CAAAGTCGAATGCAGCTTTTGCATAAGGGCGAGCTATTGTAGTTAATTCTGACATAAGCTAAGCCTCTTATAACTCTGCAACTAATTTATCAATAATGTCATTGTTTGCCGCTTCATCAATAGAACGACCCACAATTTTCTCAGCACCCGCTACTGCTAATGAAGCCACTTTAACACGTAATTCTTCTTGAACACGTTTACGTTCTGCTTCTACTTCAGCATAACCTTGAGCAATAATTTTTGCTTTTAGTTCTTCAGCTTCTGCCTTCACTTCGTCTAACACTTCATTGCGACGTTTATTCGCAGCATCTAAAATTTCTTGAGCTTGTACTTTTGCAGATAGAAGTTCTTGTTCAACAAGATTTTTAGTATCTGCTTGCTCTTTTTTCGCTGCTTCAGCTGACGCTAAGGCGTTCGCAATTTGGCTTTGACGTGTTTCAATCGCATTAATAATTGGTGGCCAAACAAACTTCATGCAGAACCACACAAAAAGTGCGAACGCAATAAGTTGACCAATCAATGTTGCATTTAAATTCACAACGTCCTCCTTACTATGCTTGTTTTACGTTGATAAGCAAATAAGGTGATTAGTGTAATAAACCGATGAATGGGTTTGCGAAAATGAAAAGTAATGAAATACCAACAGCAATCATTGCAATCGCATCCAAAAGACCAGCCACGATAAACATTTTAGTTTGTAGGCTAGATGCTAATTCAGGTTGGCGAGCAGATGATTCTAAGAATTTACCACCTAAGATCGCAAAGCCGATTGCAGTACCTAATGCAGCAAATGCAAGAAGAATTGATGCACCAATGATTGTCGCTGTAATTACAGTTTCCATAATGTTCTCCAATAGATAGAAGTTAAGTTTAGCCCTAGAGCCGGTTAATAAAAATTAATGTTCTGCTTTGTTATAAGCAATACTTAAATAAACCACCGTTAACATCATAAAGATGAATGCTTGTAACGTAATAACCAAAATATGGAAAATAGCCCAAGCTAGGTGTAATGGGATTCCCAATGCTGCAATGGCCACATTTGCAGAGTACATCACAGCGATAAGAATAAAGATTAATTCCCCTGCATACATATTACCGAAAAGACGGAAAGCAAGAGAAATCGGTTTAGCTAATAAAGTTACCGTTTCAAGAATAAAGTTTACAGGAATAAACGCCCAATGATTAAAAGGGTGGAGTGTATATTCTTTAACTAAACCACCAAAACCTTTTGATTTAATTGTATAGAAAAGAATGAGGAAGAATACACAGATTGACATACCTAATGTTGCACTGATATCTGCTGTTGGTACTGCTCTTAAATAATGAATACCAAAAAGACCGGCAAATTGAGGAAGAAAATCAACTGGGATCAAGTCGATAGCATTCATAATGAATACCCAGCAGAAAATGGTTAAAGCAATTGGTGCTACCACATTACGCGGACCATGAAAGTTTTCTTTCACAATGCCATCAACCCAACCTACAACAATTTCAACCAAACATTGCATTTTGCCTGGTACGCCTGTCGTAGCATTTTTTGCAACACGAGAAAAGATAAACAAGAAAATCACTGCCGATACAATTGAGAAAAAAAGCGTATCAAAGTGAACGTTCCAGAAACCATCACCTGTCTTCAAGAAAGACAAGTGGTGACTAATATATTCGGAAGTTGTTTGTCCAGACATAGTCAACCCTTTGTAGAAAAATTAAGATCTATTTAACAAAAACGGAATAACATTATTCAACGCTAATGCTGTAAAAAAACCAACAAAAAACAAAATAAAATGTGAGATAGCAAGCCATTTAAAGGACACCCCCACAAGCACAATTGTTAGCATAAACTTTAACGCTTCACCACGATAAAATGCTGTTAATTTTGTTGAAAAATCTTGTTTGCGAAAAAAAACAATATAAGCAAAAGCACAAAATGGTACAAAAGCACTGATAAATCCTAAACTGAAATCTACCGCACTTTCACCTTGCCAAATTGCAAGGAATACCCCAAAAACAACAAGACAAACCGACTCAATGATTATCGCCTTTTGATATCGATTTTTAGCCTGTGTTAAAACCTTAGACATTATCTTATTTTTTTAAAATACAAAAACTATCTAATTATACCCGCGCTACAAAGAGTTTCAACTTTTAAACCACTAAAAAATGTTAAACAAATCACACTTTTAAAAAAATATTCACAAAATCGTCACAAAAAAAGTGTGTTTTATCGTAAAACGATTAAATGTCGTTCACCTACAAGCTCAGGGACATGTAAAGTTATCACGTCTTTTATTTCGAATTTTTTGTCTAATTCTTGAACTTCATCTTCGTGATAAATGCCTTTCAAGGCATAAAAATATCCATCTTTCTTTAGCAAATGATGACACCAATCTGTCATATCTTTTAACGAAGCAAATGCACGACTTAGTACACCGTCGAATTTTTGTTCAGGTTGGTATTCCTCAACGCGGCTAAGAACGGGTTCTACATTTGTTAGTCCTAACTCACGTACTGCATTTCGAATAAAGCTAATACGCTTACCTAAACTATCTAACAAGACAAATTGCTTGGTAGGATTAATAATGGCTAGAGGCAGACCTGGCAAGCCTGGACCGGTTCCTACATCAATAAAACGATCCCCTTGTAAATAAGGACTAACAACAATACTATCCAAGATATGTTTCACTAACATTTCCTGTGGATTACGCACAGAGGTTAAGTTATAGGCTTTATTCCATTTATTGAGTAATTGCACTAACTGGATAAGTTGATCTTTTTGTCGATCTGTTAATTGAATTTCAGTTTGAGTCAGTAAATTTTCGAGTTTTGCTTTCATTTTTCTATCTATCTTGTCTGTTTGTCGTCATTCTACTTGAAAATACCTACCTTGAAACATTATTTCTTCTGGCTTGCTAAAATATTCCCTAAATTTGTTTCCAACCAATCCACTAAATCAAACATCTTATTAGAAGCCTCTGTTCCAAATTCTGTTAATGTGTAATCCACTTGCGGTGGCACGGTATTATAGGATTTACGGATTAACATACCATCAGCCTCCAATTCCTGCAGGGTTTTAGTCAACATACGCTCGCTTACGCCATCAATAGCACGGCGAAGTTCACTAAAACGCTTGGTGCCAGAATGTAAACTCACTAACACTAATGCGCCCCAACGACTGGTTAAATGTTGCAAAATTTGGCGAGAAGGGCAAGCTGAAGCCAGTACGTTCCCACGATTTAAATTTTTTTCCATTTTTAATTCCTTAAAAATCAACAATTTGAAAATTATTTTTAAAAAATTACAAAACTTACGTTTATGTAAGTACTTCTCAAAAGTAAGTATTGAAATATAATACGCCACATCAAGCGAACAATCAAATGTTCAAATATCATTTCAACTTAACGAGAAGGAAAACATCATGACAACTAAAACTATCGCAATTACTGGTGCAACAGGTCAATTTGGCGCAATCGCATTAAACTTATTAAAAGCAAAACAAGCAAACGTCATCGCGCTTGTACGCTCTCCAGAAAAAATTTCAGGTGTAGAAGCCCGCAAATTTGATTATTCAAAAACAGAAGGTCAAGTAGAAGCATTACAAGGCGTAGATACTTTAATTCTTGTTTCAAGTAGTGAAGTCGGTCAGCGTGCATTACAACACAACAACGTAATTGAATCAGCGAAAAAAGCGGGTGTGAAACATATTATCTATACCAGTTTACTCGGCGCGACAAACGATAATACCGTAAAATCCCTTGCCGGTGAGCACGTTGAAACTGAAGCCGCATTAAAAGCTTCGGGTATTACTTACACTATTTTACGCAATGGTTGGTACACCGAAAACTACACAGCTTCAATTCCGGCAGCATTAGCAAACAATGCTTTCTACGGTTCAGCAAAAAACGGCAAAATTTCGTCTGTACTTCGTGCAGAACTTGCTGAAGCAGCAGTAAACGTCGCATTAAGTGAATGTCATGAAAACCAAACTTACGAACTTGCCGGATCAACCAGCTGGACATTAGCCGACCTTGCAGCAGAAATCAGCAAACAAACAGGTAAAGATATCCCTTACGTGGATATTCCTGCAGCAGATTATGCCGCAGCACTTGTACAAGCAGGATTAGATGAAGGATTTGCAGGCTTAATTGCACAATGGGATGTAGATGCATCAAACGGTGCATTATTCTCAGAAGACAAAACCCTTGAGAAATTGCTTGGTCGTCCAACAGCAGGATTGGATGTAGCAGTGAAACAAGCTCTCGCCCATTAATAAGGTTCTTTAAATTTAATCATAAAAAAGTGCGGTTATTTTTAACCGCACTTTTCATTTTTAAACATTATTCGCCGCGTTTCAACATACCTTGTTTTTTCAAATTCACCAGAATAATTGAAATTGCCGCAGGAGTAATGCCTGAAATTCGGCTCGCTTGACCAATTGAAACTGGACGATGTTGTTCTAACTTCGCACGTACTTCATTCGATAAACCAGACACTTTGCTGTAATCAAAGTTAGCTGGGATAGCTGTATTTTCGTGGCGTTTTTGTTTTTTAATTTCTTCTTGCTGATGCTCAATATAGCCTTGATACTTAATAGCAATTTCTACTTGTTCTACGGCTTCTCGGTCTTCCATTGCCGGTTTGTATGGCGTTAAAGAAGTTAAAATATCGTAGGTCATTTCAGGACGACGCAATAAATCTTCACCATTTGCTTCACGCACAAGTGGGCTACCAAGTACTTTATTGGCTTCTTCTAAATATTCAGAACGCGGATGCAACCAAATGCTGCGTAAGCGTTGGCGTTCCTGTTCGATATTTTCCATTTTTTGATTGAAGCGAGCCCAGCGAGCCTCATCAATCAAACCTAATTCATGGGCAATTGGCGTTAAACGAATGTCCGCATTGTCTTCACGTAATAATAAACGGTATTCCGCACGAGAAGTAAATACGCGATATGGTTCTTTGGTACCAAGCGTACAAAGGTCATCCACCAATACGCCTGTATAGGATTGATCGCGACGTGGATACCATGCTTCTTTCTCTTGTACATAAAGACCTGCGTTAATCCCAGCCAATAAGCCTTGTGCCGCTGCTTCTTCATAACCGGTTGTACCGTTAATTTGACCCGCAAAGAATAAACCCGAAATCGATTTAGTTTCTAACGTTGGTTTTAAGTCACGCGGATCAAAATAATCATATTCAATGGCATAACCTGGTTTGATAATACGCGCTTTTTCCAAACCTTTCATCGAATTCACAATGCCCATTTGCACATCAAACGGCAAACTAGTAGAGATCCCGTTTGGATACACTTCGTTACTAGTTAAGCCTTCTGGTTCCAAATAAATTTGATGTGAATTACGATCCGCAAAACGCATCACTTTATCTTCAATGGATGGACAATAACGAGGACCGATTCCTTCAA
>CAUGKJ010000007.1 GCA_959600045.1 uncultured Haemophilus sp. | reverse complement strand
ACCGCAATCAACATATGTTGTTCAGATGATGTTTGGTAATTTTCACCGCTCATATTTGATGAAGGTGGCACCTCCAATCCCTGAGCAACAGGTAAAGCAAAAATCGCAATCATGCTTAACAGCAACTGCGACCAGAAATTTGTTTTACCTTTGTTTGATTTCATCATCTTATTGTCTCTGACAAAATTTGTGTGTATTGTATCGGAAATTCAACGTAAAGTCATTATTGGGGTATTTTTGTGGAAAACAAGCATGAGCGTTATCAAAAAGCCATGAATATTATTGATGTGCTGGAAGGATCTCAATTTGCCAAAATCATGCAGAAAGGGTTAATGTTGAATGAACTGAACCAAAACATTAGTCGCCTTTTCCCACAAGAATTCAAAGGGCTTTTTCGTTTAGGTGCCATTACGGATGGGAAACTCTTTATCGAAGTCAAAAGTGCGGTCGTTCGCCAAGGGATTTTATTTCGCCAAAGCGAATTACTCCCGGCAATTCAACCTACCTATCCCGAAGTAAAAGGCTTTGAGATTAAAATTAATCCTGAATTAACCTGCTAAGCTAACCTTTAAAGATGGCGATTAATTCTTTTACTTTAACTCGTTTTTCTGAAGATTGACTGATCGAGCGCTGTACTTTAACGCGTTTAAATTTTGCCCCTTTATAAATCTCACGCGTAAATTTCGTATCGTGGTTAGAAATCACCACGGAAATTTGCTTTTCTTTTTGCGCTTTCTTTGCACATTCCGCTAAATTCTTTTGATGTTCAAGGCCAAAAGAATTTCCTGCATATCCAGTAAAATTGGTATCTTGCGGAAGCGGTGCATAAGGCGGATCACAATAGATCACGCTGTGTTTATCCGCTAATTCAAACGTTTGTTGAAAATCGGCACATAAAAAGACCGCACTTTGTGCTTTATGGGCGAAATAGCGCAATTCATCTTCAGGGAAATAATGGGTTTTATAAGCGCCAAATGGCACATTGAATTCATTTTTACTGTTATAACGGCACAATCCATTAAAACCAAAACGGTTCAAATAAAGAAACAACACCGAGCGCTCGAAAGGATCGCTTGATTGATTAAAGGCATCACGCTGGGCGTAATAATAGTCGGCTGTATTGGCATTCTCCGCAAAGAAAATTGGCTTACAAGCCTCAATATAGGCATCTACATTTTCCTTGACGATATTAAACAAGTTAATCAAATCAGGATTAATATCTGCCAAAATATAACGCTCAAAATGAGAATTAAGAAAAACAGCACCCGCCCCCACAAAAGGTTCGATCAAACACTGTTTTCTTTTAGGAAAGACTCGGTTGAGATCGTCCGTTAAACGAAATTTACCGCCCGCCCATTTTAAAAATGGGCGGTGTTTAATTCGGGATTTCGTTTTATTATTTTTCGGACGCAACATGGAGCAATGACAGTTAGTCATGTTGTGTGCAACGCTCAATCGCGTTTAGCACAAGAGATTTGTCAGTATCAGTCGCCACATAGGCTTGACCAAGGGCTTTTAGCAACACAAGACGCAACTTGCCTGCCAGCACTTTTTTATCTCGCATCATATGCGGTAAATAATCATCTGGTTGCATGGTATCAGGCGAAACGGTCGGCAAATTAGCACGCGCTAAAAGCTTTTCTAAACGTGCCACATCTTCAAAAGAAAGATCGCCTAATTGTTCAGATAATACCGCTGCCATCATAGTTCCAGCTGCAACAGCTTCACCATGTAACCAGTTTCCGTAGCCTAAATGTGTTTCAATTGCATGACCAAAAGTATGACCGAGATTTAATAATGCACGATCACCTTTTTCAGTTTCATCGCGTGCAACAACATCAGCTTTGATTTGGCAACAACGCGCAATACAATGCTGCAGTGAATGTTGATTTAATGCGACTAATTCATCAATATGCGCTTCAAGCCATTCAAAAAAAGCATAATCTAAAATCGCCCCATATTTAATGACTTCCGCCAGTCCCGCATTCACTTCACGTTTTGGTAAGGTATTGAGTGTAAGGGTGTCAATGATCACCGTAGAAGGTTGATAAAACGCCCCAATCATATTTTTGCCTAACTCATGATTAACGGCGGTTTTGCCACCAACAGAAGAATCCACTTGGGCTAATAATGTGGTAGGCATTTGAATAAAACGCACACCACGCTGATAACTTGCTGCAGCAAAACCTGCTACATCACCAATCACGCCACCACCTAATGCAACAATCGTAGTATCTCGCCCATGATTATGCTTTAAAAGTGCGGTAAAAATGAGGTTTAAAGACTCGAGCGTTTTATATTTTTCGCCATCAGGCAATAATACCGATTCAACCTGACAACCTATTTTTTCTAACGTTTCTGTAACGGGCTCAAGATAATATTGTGCGACAGTTGGATTAGTCACAATCATCACTTTATCCCCTTTCTTCAGCGGGTAACAGGTTTCATCTTTAAGCAACCCTTCGCCAATATAAATAGGATAACGACGTTCTTTTAATTCAACATTTACGCACAACATTTTAAATCCTTAGAGTGAACCGTTTAAGCCGTTTAGATTGTCAATTAAATCAACAATTTGATTAACCATTACTTTGGCATTTTGCTCATCTGTTGGCAAAGTAATATCTGCAATTTCTTCATATAACGGATTGCGTACTTTGGCTAAATCTTCCAATACTTGGCGTGGGTTATCTGTTCCTTGTAATAAAGGACGTTTTTTATCACGTTGCGTACGTTGATATTGTTTATCTACTGAGGTTTCTAAATAAATCACAATACCACGAGCAGAAAGATAATTACGATTTTCTTTTGACATCACTGCTCCACCACCAGTGGAAAGCACAACGCCTTGTAATTGGGTTAATTCATTGATAATGCGCTCTTCACGCTTACGAAAACCTTCTTCGCCTTCTAAATCAAAAATCCAGCTAATGTCTGCGCCCGCACGTTCCTCAATTACTGCATCTGAATCGACAAAGTCCATATTCAATTGTTGCGCAAGCTGACGGCCAATGGTGCTTTTACCTGCGCCCATTGGACCGACTAAAAAAATATTACGTTTTTCAGCCATTGTTATTCTTCTAACTTACTTAAATAATGTTCAAATTAATCTTTCCTAATAAAAACTGGCCACCTGAAAAAATGGCAGCCGAAAGATCACCCAAAAAATAATGAGAATTATCGCAATAAATCCCCCTATGTTTCAACCTTTAGCAGGAATTTATTTTAAGAAACGCAAAAGTGCGGTCAGTTTTTGAGGGGGGGTATGAATGATAAAGTCAAATAGAGCATCGAGATAAAACACCCTAAAATTTAACCGCACTTTACAAACAAAAAAGCTATTCAAACGAATAGCCTTTTCTTTTATCTGTTAGTTATTATAGATAACCAAACAAGCTTGTGAAAATGTAACCAAAGATACATGAAGTGATTACACCGATTAAGCCCGGTAAAATAAAGCTGTGGTTAATTACAAACTTACCGATATGTGTTGTACCTGAACGGTCGAATTGGATTGCCGCAAGGTCACTTGGGTAAGTAGGTAAAATGTAGTAGCCGTAACAAGCTGAAGCAAAGGCTAAGATAACTGCTGGATCAACACCGATACCTAAAGCTAGCGGAACGAATGCAACCAATGCTGCTGCTTGTGAATTTACGAATTTAGAAATTAATAACAACATCACGGCGTAAGTCCAAGGATGTGCTTTTACCACATCACCAAGTGCCGCTTTCATCATTGGGGTGTGAACAGTAAACATGGTTTCTGCCATCCAAGAAATCCCGAATACGGCCACTAACGCAATCATACCTGAACGGAAAATTTCATTTTTACTGATTTTACCCGCATCAGTTTTAGTAAAGATAACAATTAATGCACCCGCTAATAACATGAAGATTTGAATAACGTGAACCATACTTAAATTCACTTTTTTCTTCGCGGTGTCTTTTAATACGATTGCAGCGTTATCGATAGTTTCGGTTTTATCTCCAGCCGTAATTACAACACTGTTATCTTGAGCGGTAATTGTTTGAGCGACTTCACCTTTATCGTTATAAATTGCAACGTTGTTGTAGGCTGTTTGAGCTTTTGCTTTGCTATCTTTAACATCAAGTACTAATGTACCATCTTTTGCTAATGCCACAATTTTACCATCTTTAATATTGAAGGATTTCACTGCTTTATCAGCTGAAACAACTTCAACCACTTGAGCTGGTGCTGATTTTTCAAAGGCTGGGCGTAAATCTTTAAAGTAACCTAAGACAGCTACCACTAAAATTGCACCAAAGAAGATCCACATCGCATTCCAGCTAGATTGTGGTAATTTTTTGTCTAACAATGATGTGCTATCACCATAAACATATTTTTTGAATTCGGGATCTTTTAATTTCTCTTGGAATTCTGGGTCTTTATCTAAATCTTTACCACGGAACCAGCTGAAAATACCAATCGCTAACACACCACAAAGGGTTGAAGGCACGGTAATTTTTAATAAATCTAAATAGCCATCAAAACCTGCTAATGGGGTTTTAGCATTCACTAAGAATGTGGTTAAAGTCACGACTGCCACCGAAACTGGTGACGCAATGATACCCATTTGAGAGGCAATTGAACTTGCCGCCATTGGACGTTCAGGACGAATATCATTTTTGATCGCGATATCATAGATGATTGGTAACATGGTATAAACCACGTGACCTGTACCACATAAAATGGTTAAGAAACAGGTTACAAACGGAGCCAAAATACTGACATATTTCGGGTTACGACGAAGCATTTTCTCCGCAATTTGTAACATGACATCTAAACCACCACTGGCTTGTAATGTTGCCGATGTGACCACCACCGCAAGGATGGTTAACATAACATCGATAGCTGGCTTACCTGGTTCAATACCAAAGCCAAAAACAAGAACAATTAAGCCTACCCCACCGAGCATACCCAGTGCGATACCACCTTTTTTTGCCCCGTAAAATAAACAGATAAGAACAATAGCAAGCTGAATAGCAAACTGGCTACCTTCACCTAGGTTCATTAGAAAATCCATAAGATACTCCGAATCATTTTATGGTTAATTAGAAAAAAATTTGGATCAAATATTAGCACCAAAATTAACTCATAATAAGTATTTTTAGGGTAAATTTTGTTTTAAATCAAAAAATAGGGGAACCAAACAATAAAAGCAAATCTGAGAAAGATTAAATAAAGGAAAGTGCGGTCAGAAATTTAAAAGATTTAGATGTATCTTGTTTTATTTGAAGATAAAGAATTTAGAAAGGAATTTAAAGAAAAAAATTAGGCGACCTAAAAGATCGCCCAACTTAAAAATTACTGATTGTTTTGAACGTAGTCAATCGCAGATTGAACAGTTGTGATTTTTTCAGCTTCTTCATCAGGAATTTCGATATCGAATTCTTCTTCTAAAGCCATTACTAATTCAACTGTATCTAAAGAATCCGCACCTAAATCTTCAACGAAAGAAGCTTCTGGTTTTACGTCTTCTTCTTTAACACCTAATTGTTCAACGATGATTTTTTTCACGCGTTCTTCAATACTCATTTGTTTTTCCTATTGTTGTTTTAACTCATTTAAGAGCGGTTAGTGTATGCATTTTTGATAAAGTTGCAACTATTTCTTAGGTGGTCGCACCACAAAAAAACAGGCAATGTAAAAACACATACAGAGAAAAAGTTACATTGCGATTGGGATTTTATCATTAACTAAACTGCTTTGCTATATTTTATAGACAAAATCCCAGATATATATCCCCTAAAGGGCTAGCTCATATATAAGCCGCCATTCACATGCAATGTAGTACCCGTAATATAAGCCGCATCGTCAGAAGCTAGAAACGCCACCGCTTTTGCGATATCTTTTGGCTCACCTAAACGACCAGCTGGGACATTACCAAGAATACCTGCTTTTTGTTCTTCAGTAAGCACTTCTGTCATATCCGTTGCGATAAAGCCTGGAGCCACAACGTTTACAGTAATACCACGTGATGCCACTTCTTTCGCTAAGCCTTTAGAGAAACCAATCAAACCTGCTTTTGCGGCACAGTAGTTAGATTGACCAGGGTTACCCATTGAGCCCACAACAGAACCGATAGTAATGATACGACCGAAACGTTTTTTCATCATGGAACGTAACATTGCTTTAGAAAGATGGAATACAGAGGTTAAGTTGGTTTGCATAATATCGAACCATTCTTCATCTTTCATACGCATTAATAAGTTATCACGTGTGATACCTGCGTTATTCACGAGAATATCAATATCGCCAAATTGTTCTTTAATTTGCTCTAATACGGCATCAATACTTTCTTTGTCTGCCACATTTAATACTAAACCTTTACCTTTATCGCCAAGGTAAGCTGAAATTGTATCAGCACCTTTTTCAGAGGTTGCGGTACCAATTACAAATGCACCTTTTGATGCTAATTCTTCTGCAATTGCGCGGCCAATACCACGTGTTGCACCTGTTACTAATGCGATTTTATTTTGCATTTTTAATCCCCTTTTATGCTAATAATGCTTCAACAGCATCTAATGATGCCACATCGTTTACTGATGTTGCTTGTAATTCTGCCACGATACGTTTTGTTAAACCGTTCAATACTTTACCTGGGCCGATTTCAACTAAAACTTCTACGCCATCTTGTGCCATTTTCTCAACGGTTTCAGTCCAACGAACAGGACTATATAATTGACGAATAAGTGCGGTACGAATTTCTGTACTTTCTGTTTCCGCTTTGACATCCACGTTGTTTAATACTGGTGTTGCTGGCGCATTAAGCGTAATGCCTTCAAGTGTTACGGCTAATTGTTCTGCTGCCGGTTTCATTAATGCACAATGTGAAGGAACACTTACAGCTAATGGTAAAGCACGTTTTGCGCCTGCTTCTTTACATAATGCTGCCGCACGCTCTACCGCTTCTTTCGCTCCCGCAATGACTACTTGGCCTGGTGAGTTAAAGTTTACTGCAGATACTACTTCACCTTGCTCGGCTTGTTTACATGCATTGATAATAGCGTCATTGTCTAAACCAATAATCGCATACATTGCACCTGTACCTTCAGGTACCGCTTGCTGCATTAATTTACCGCGTAATTCGACTAATTTGATCGCATCTTTAAAATCAATGACACCTGCACAAACTAATGCTGAATATTCACCTAAACTGTGACCAGCCATCACGCTTGGTTGTAATTGAGGATATTTTTCTTGCCATACACGGAAGATCGCAACGGATGCCGCTAATAATGCCGGCTGAGTTTGCCAAGTTTTATTTAATTCTTCTGCTGGACCTTGTTGAACCAAGTTCCATAAATCATAGCCAAGCGCTTCAGATGCTTGTTTAAAAGTCTCAGTGACTACCGGATATTCGTTAGCAAGATCAGCTAACATGCCAACAGCTTGAGAACCTTGTCCTGGAAAAACCATTGCGAATTTTTTCATGTTTTCTTCCTATTTCTTCATCGTTTAAATGTTGAAAGTGCGGTCAAATTTAACCGCACTTTTAAAATTCTGTCGGGATTCTAACAAATTAATTAGAATCGCACCAATGCTGAACCCCAAGTCCAACCACCACCAAAAGCCTCGAGTAAAAGCAATTGACCGCGTTGAATTCGACCATCTCGCACTGCTTCATCTAAAGCTGTTGGTACAGTCGCCGCACTGGTATTGGCTGTACGATCAAGCGTTACCACGACTTGCGACATATCCATCTCTAATTTTTTCGCTGTTGCAGTGATGATACGTAAATTTGCTTGATGTGGCACAAGCCAGTCAATATCTGTTTTTTGCAGATTATTGGCAGAAAGGGTTTCTTCCACCACATTAGAAAGCTCACGTACCGCTAATTTGAAGGTTTCATTACCTTGCATTTCAATATAGCCAGATTTCTCCACGCCACGTTCTGCTTGTGGAAGCTGTAATGCCGCATTGTTATCTGGCGATGCATGTAAATGCGTTGAAATAATACCTTCTTGCTCTGATGCTTCTAAGATCACAGCACCCGCACCATCACCAAATAACACAACAGTGCTACGATCGGTTTCGTCTAATTTACGCGAGTTAAGATCCGCACCAATAACAAGAGCTTTTTTCACGCTGCCTGAACGAATAAATTTATCCGCTACGCCTAAAGCATAAACAAAACCGGTACAAGCCGCTGCTAAATCAAAAGAAATCGCATCTTCAATGCCTAATAAACCTTGAACTTGACAAGCTGAACTTGGATAAGCGTGAGAACCACTGGTTGTCGCAACGATGATCAACTCAACTTCTTGAGGATCAAGATTGGCCATTTCAAGTGCTTTTTTAGCTGCTTCACATCCCATTGTTGCGACAGTTTCATCTGCTGCAGCAATACGACGTTCACGAATGCCAGAACGCGTCACGATCCATTCATCTGAAGTATCAACCATTTTTTCCAAATCCGCATTGGTACGAATATGGCTCGGCAAATAGCTACCGGTGGATAAAATTCTACTATTCATAATATCAAAACTTATCAATTAATAACGTTGTAAACCCGCCAAGATTTTTTGTGGAATTTGCAAACGAGCTTGCAAAGCTGCATCCGCAATTGCACGAGCAAATGCATCCACATTTGCGCTGCCATGGCTTTTCACCACAACAGCCGTTAATCCGAGTAAAGATGCCCCATTATATTCATCTGGGTTAATGCGTTTCAAGCGATGATAAGCATCCTTAAAGAAAAAACGCAGAATAAATTTGGCAAATGATTTAAAAATAGGCTGTTTTTCTTTTCCTTTCAGAAGGGATAACAGATTCTTAGCTGCCCCTTCAAGGGTTTTTAATGCAATATTTCCCGAAAACCCATCACTCACGATCACATCAGCCACACCATTTAATAAAAAGTTACCTTCAATAAAGCCGGTATAATTAAGTGCGGTCGATTTTTCTAATAAATTCGCAGCTTCACGAATGGATTGATGCCCTTTAATTTCTTCCACACCAATATTGAGTAAGGCAATGCGTGGATAAACTAAGTTCAATCGGTTTTCGGCAAAGATCGAGCCCATGACGGCAAATTCATAAAGATTTTGAGCAGAACATTCTACGTTTGCGCCTAAATCTAACATCACGGTTTTATCACCCGTCATCGACGGTAATAAGGATACCAACGCAGGGCGTTGAATCCCTTCTAAAGGCTGTAAGAGTACCTTTGACAATCCCATCAATGCGCCCGTATTCCCAGCACTCACGCAACCTTGAGCCTCGCCTTTCTGAACCATTTCAATAGCTAAACGCATCGACGTGCCTTTGCTATGACGCAATGCATGAGAAATACCTTGATTGTTATCAATAGTCTTAGTGCAATGATGAATTTGAATACGTTCTAAAAGAGAAGAAGGTGCATTTTCCAGCAAGGGAGAAATTTGTTGGCTATCGCCAAACAGCACCAAAGAGAGCATTGGATCTGCTTCCAACGCTGAAAGAGATGCGGGGATAGTAATACGGGGACCAATGTCCCCGCCCATCACATCTAACGCTAAGGTTAGACGGTTCAAGTGAATACCTTATAAGTAAAATTACTTATTGATCACTTTGCGACCACGGTAGTAACCGTCAGCAGTTACGTGGTGGCGTAAGTGAGTTTCACCGCTTGCTTTATCCACTGATACTGCAGCAGTAGTTAATGCATCGTGTGAACGACGCATATCACGACGTGAACGAGATTTTTTGTTTTGTTGAACAGCCATTGGCTATACTCCTAAATTTAATTTACTTTTGCTTTAAATTAGCTAATACAGCGAACGGGTTCGGTTTTTTTGCCAATTCTTCAGGCAATTCGCCAAAAACCTGTTCGTGCGCGGACACTTCACAGTGTTCAGATGAATGCATTGGAACAAGCGGTAGAGCTAAAATAAGTTCGTCTTCCACTGCACCAAGTAAATCTATTTCACCAAACTCATTAAATTCGATTGGCTCATAAATTTCCGGCAAGTCATCAGCCTGATCCCAATTAGCCACTGGACTATACATAAAATGACATTCCAATGTTTGTTTGAATGGTTCGCCACAACGTTGACAGTCTAATTCGACATCAACTTGTACTTGCCCTTTCATCACCACTAATTTTTGTGGATCAATATAAAACGATAATGTTACCTGTGCATCGCTGAGCACTTTCCCCGTAGATTCAGCTAAACGCACTAACTGACTAGCGGTATAATAACCATCATAATCAATTCTTTGTTGAGCGTCTTTAACCGGATCAACGGTTAGGGGTAGTTTTACCTTTTGCATAGGGTGCGAATATTACCTGTTGTCAATAAAATAGTCAAAGGAAATTCGCACTAATTATGAGAAAAGTTCAATCTCTATCTAAACTCTCTCAAGATTTATACCTTTGCAAAGTGCGGTCATTTTTTCCTGTGTTTTACTCAGCATGCTCACTCAAGAAGCCGCCACTTTGATGTTTCCAAAGGCGAGCATAAAGGCCATTTTGTTCAAGCAATTCTGCGTGAGTCCCTTGCTCGACAATTTGTCCTTTATCTAACACGATTAAACGATCCATTGCCGCAATAGTAGATAAACGGTGAGCGATGGCAATAACCGTTTTATTTTCCATCATTTTGTCGAGGCTTTCCTGGATCGCCACTTCCACTTCGGAGTCTAGCGCACTGGTCGCTTCATCCAACAGTAGAATTGGTGCATCTTTTAACATGACACGTGCAATAGCAATACGTTGACGTTGACCGCCAGACAATTTCACTCCACGTTCACCAACATGGGCATCATAGCCTTTTCTACCTTGCGCATCGCTGAGATAAGGGATGAAATCTGCTGCTTCCGCACGTTTAGCCGCATTGATCATTTCTTCATCTGTCGCTGTTGGGCGACCATAAATGATGTTATCGCGAACAGAACGGTGTAAAAGCGAGGTATCTTGTGTTACAAGACCAATCTGACTACGAAGGCTTTCTTGGCTTACATCTAAAACATTTTGACCATCAATGGTAATTGAACCTTCTTGTGCTTCGTAGAAACGTAGAAGTAAATTCACAATGGTTGATTTACCTGCACCAGAACGACCAATTAAGCCCACTTTTTCACCTGGTTTGATGGTGAGATTAAAATGGTTAAGTAACGGTTTATTCGGATCATAGGCAAACGAAACATTGTGAAATTTGATCTCACCTTGTTTTACTTCTAATGCAACACAATTTGGCTTATCAACAATGGTATGCGGTTTGGTTAGCGTTGCCATACCATCATTCACTGTCCCGATATTTTCAAATAAACGAGCAGATTCCCACATAATCCAACGAGAAAGACCATTTACACGTAACGCCATCGCGGTTGCTGTAGCCACTGCTCCCACGCCAACTTGGCCGTTTTGCCATAACACCACACCTAAAATCGCGGTGCTTAACGTTAAGAAAATATTGGTTGCGTAAGTTAAGGTATCTAATGAACTCGCCAAACGCATTTGTGCATGCACGGTGACCATGAATTCTTCCATGGAACGTTTTGCATAATTCGCTTCTCTCGCATCATGTGAAAAGAGTTTCACCGTTGCAATATTTGAGTAAGCATCTGTAATACGCCCTGTCATTAAAGATCGCGCATCAGCCTGTCGTTGTGCAGTTTTCGCTAAACGAGGAATAAGCAAACGTAAAATAGTCACAAACGCCACAATCCATAAGAAAAACGGCACTAAAAACCAGGTATCTAAAGCCGCAAGCACCAAACCTGAAGTAATAAAATAGACGGCGACATACACCAACATATCCGCAATGGTCATGACTGTATCACGCACCGCAAGCGCAGTTTGCATCACTTTCGCCGATACGCGACCTGCAAATTCATCTTGGTAGAAACTTAAGCTTTGCCCCAGCATCAAACGGTGGAAATTCCAACGCAAACGCATTGGAAACACCCCTTGTAGTGTTTGTAAGCGTACATTCACGCCTACAAATGACCATACAATACTAAAAATGAGCAAGGCTGCCATGCCGGCAAGCAAATGCCCTTTTTCTTGCCAAAGCGTGGTTGGTGAATAAGCTCCAAGCCAATCCACCAATAATCCCATAAATTGGAAAAGTAAGGCTTCCATCACACCGGTACCGACCGTCAATACCGCAAGTAAAAAGATCCAGCCTTTCATACCATCAATGCTTGACCAAATAAAACGGAACAAGCCTTTTTCAGGCGTCGTTGGATTGCTTTCCGGATAAGGATCTAAACGGTTTTCAAACCATGAAAATATTTTATTAAACATAATAATACCTTAAAAATACAAGGCGACAGTGCCGCCTAAAGTGCGGTCATTATAGCGTAAGTTTTGAACGATGGGCTACGCTTTACGAAACTGACTCGGTGAAAGCCCATAAATTGCCTTAAATGCTTTACTAAAATGTGCTTCTGATTGATACCCTATTTCAAGAGCGATTGCCAAAATAGTCTTTTGCGTATTTTTCAATAAAACTGCAGCCATTTCTAACCGCACTTGAGTGAGAAATCTTCCTGGTGGCATCCCGAGTTGCTGTTGAAATATCCGCATAAACGTTGCACGAGACATAGATGCCAACTCGGCTAATTGCTCAATATTCCAATCTAATTGAGGTGAAAACAGGATTTTTTCAAGGACTTGATTCAGTCTTTTATCCTGCAACGCGGCTAATAAACCCTGATTGAGTAAACCTATTTGCTGAGCATGACGCAAAATATAAATAAACAATACGTTTGATAATGCATCAATCACAGATTTTGTGCCTTGCTCCGGTTTCTCAGCTTCTTGTAAAAAAAGTGAAACCAAAGGCTGCACAGGTGTATTTTGCAACGAAAGATGCAAATAATCTGGTAACGAATCAATTAATAATGACGGTTTTTGATAATAAAACGTCCCACAAAACATCTTCAGATCAGGCGTACCTGCTCCTATTTGATGGACATTAAAAAGTGCGTTTAATTGCTCTCTCTGTAGGCTATTCTCTTTTTTTTGTTGAGAACTACCCAAAAAGTGCGGTCGATTTTGAGGGAGAAAAAAGAGATCGCCTTTTTTTAAATGAAATTGTTTTCCCGCCAAGGTTACCCAACACTCACCTTGCTCGATTAAATGAAATAAACCTTGATATTCCGCCGCATCTGGCTGATGTTCAACTTGCCAATCCCCTTGAAACAAGCAGCGAATATTGATTTCCCCGCGCACTTGCGCCAGCTGTGTTAATTTATCTAAATAATCCATTGTGAGATTTTCCGTCTAAAAGTTAAGACAATTTGACAAGTATCATACGCTAATCTGCTTATAATTCCTCTCGAAATTTGTACTAAATTTAAGGAGAAAAACAATGTTTGCAGATTGGAAAAATGATGTAGCACACGTTAAAAAATCATTCGGTGCATTAGGTAAAAAATACCCTAAAATGTTACAAGCTTACGGCGCATTAGGCGCGGCGGCGGCAGAAGGTAACGTATTAGATGCCAAAACCCGTGAATTAATTGCATTAGCAGTTGCAGTAACAACACGTTGTGAAAGCTGCATTGGCGTGCATGCTGATGAAGCGGTGAAAGCAGGTGCAACTGAAGAAGAAGTGGCAGCAGCATTAGCGATGTCTATCGCATTAAATGCAGGTGCAGCTTACACCTATTCTCTTCGTGCATTAGAAGCTTACAACGCACAAAAAGGCGAATAATTCGCAAGGAACTTTATGATTCTTTTAGCCCTCATTTGAGGGCTTTTTTTATCTCTAAAATTGACCGCACTTTAAAATAAATTCAAGGCTCTCATCTGAGCGACCACTTGCTCTACCTGAATTTCAGCCATTAAATTTTTACCTTTTAATTTGGTCGCCCAAGGCAATTCACTTGAAGGTTTTCCTTGTTCTTTTTGCACATTTTCTTCATATACCGAAACCACATTATCCAGATTATGATAAGGCGCGGTGCGCAATGGATTATGATAGGCATACAATCCAATGACAGGTGTTCCTTGCGTGGTCGCGATATGAGCTGGCCCAGAATCAGGCGAGATGACTAAATTTGCTTGATGAATTAATGCAGCAAGTTGTTTCAAACTGGTTTTTCCAGATGCATCAACCGGTTCAAAATCACAAAGTGCGATAATTTTTTTCACTATTTCTAATTCGCGTTTTGCCGGCGAGCTACAAAAAATCACATTCACATTATGTTGATGAGCAATATTTGCCACTTCCGCATAACGCTCTACCAACCAATCTTTCTCGGGTTTACTAGAACAAGGGGAAATAATCAGATTTTTACGTGTAGGATCAATGAACTGTTTGGCATATTCTCGATCTGAATCAGAAATTGCCAATTGCCAAGAAAGCATCTCTGCCGGTGGTACACCAAGATAATCTGCAAAAGCCATGAAACCATCTAGTAC
>CAUGKJ010000006.1 GCA_959600045.1 uncultured Haemophilus sp. | reverse complement strand
ACTTTGTATTATTTGATGAAAATGTAAAACCAATTGAAGGTCACATTAACGAACAACATTAATTGAAAATACTATAAAAACAAACCGCACTTTGATTTTTCAAGTGCGGTTTTCTTTGAGAGATTAAAAAAGCGAACATAATGTTCGCTTTTTATTTATGAAAGTGCGGTCAAATTTGTAACCGTTTTTATTTAACCATTTTTATTTTTTGCCGCTTTATAAAGTTCCATCGCTTCAGGTAATAAGCGTTGTAAGTTTTCTTGGCGGGATTCATCACTTGGGTGAGTAGAAGCTAACACATCAAGTGCCCCTTTAGAACCACCTGAGGCTTTAGCCATTTTTTGCCATAAACCTGGTGCGACTTGAGGATTGTAACCTGAGCGAGCCATTAGCATTAATCCAACTTCATCCGCTTCAGTTTCTGCGCTACGAGAGTAAGGTTTATCTAAAGCAAAGTCTTTGGTCAGTGTGACTAAATCAGTCACGTCGGCTCCAACGACAACAGACAGAGCTGTTCCACCAATAGCGCCCGCAATCGCACTCATGGTGCCGAAGTTGGCTTTGGCTTTACCGTGCTCTTTTAAGGCGTGAGCCATTTCATGACCCATTACAACCGCGATTTCATTATCGTTTAGTTGTAAAGTATCTACTAAACCTGTGTAGAAAGCCATTTTCCCGCCAGGCATTGCCCAAGCATTGAGCTCTTTAGATTTAATGACATTGATTTGCCAATTAAACTTTAAGCCAGTTTCATTCTCTTGGTTTGCATAAGGCACCATTTTGTTAAAGACATGATGAATACGTCTTGCGGTATTTGATGTGGTATCAATCGCACCTTGTGAGCGAATTTTCCCCATTTCTTGTGTATAGCTGCTTGCTGCTTCTTGATTGATTGAGGCAGAATCCGCACAAGACGTGATAACCGCCCCTGCTAATACAGCAAAAGCAAAACTTTTGAGTTGTTTTTTCATAAATTATCCTTTTGTTGAGATGGCTGATTATATAAATTTATTGTGTTTTGTCGATACAAAAAGATTGTCTTTTAAATTTGTACTACTATAATAGTGCAAATTTTTGTTTTAGGACTTAACGATGACAATAAAAAAATCTCCTTCTTTATTAGGCGGCGCCATGATTATTGCGGGGACCGCGATTGGTGCTGGCATGCTTGCTAACCCAACCTCGACAGCAGGTGTATGGTTTATCGGCTCTATTCTGGCTTTGATTTACACTTGGTTCTGTATGACCACATCAGGTTTGATGATTCTAGAAGCCAACTTACATTATCCTACCGGCTCAAGCTTTGACACCATCGTAAAAGATTTGTTAGGGAAAGGTTGGAATATTATCAATGGTCTTTCTGTTGCTTTCGTCTTATATATTTTAACTTATGCTTATATCACCTCTGGTGGTGGTATTACACAAAACTTGCTTAATCAAGCTTTTGGCTCAGCAGAAAGTGCGGTCGATATTGGGCGTACTTCCGGTTCCTTAATTTTCTGTTTTATTCTTGCGGCTTTTGTATGGCTTTCTACTAAAGCGGTGGACCGTTTCACGACGGTATTGATTGTTGGGATGGTAGTCGCTTTCTTCCTTTCTACTGCAGGTTTATTGAGTTCGGTGAAAACAGAGGTGTTATTCAATAGTATTGCAGGAGGTGAGCAAACTTATTTGCCTTATTTATTGACTGCACTTCCTGTTTGCTTAGTGTCTTTTGGTTTCCACGGAAATGTACCAAGCCTCGTCAAATATTACGATCGTGATGGTAGCCGCGTGATGAAATCGATCTTTATCGGTACAGGCTTAGCTTTAGTGATTTACATCTTATGGCAGCTTGCGGTGCAAGGTAATTTACCACGTACAGAATTCGCACCCGTAATTGAAAAAGGCGGCGATGTATCAGCATTATTGGAAGCGTTACATAAATACATTGAAGTAGAATACATTGCTGTTGTGTTGAATTTCTTTGCTTATATGGCTATTGCAACCTCATTCTTAGGGGTGACTTTAGGTTTATTTGACTATATTGCCGACTTATTTAAATTTGATGACAGCTTATTAGGCAGAACAAAAACCACATTGGTGACGTTCTTACCTCCACTATTGTTAAGTTTACAATTTCCTTATGGTTTTGTGATTGCCATTGGTTATGCTGGATTAGCCGCAACCATTTGGGCAGCAATCGTGCCGGCACTACTTGCTAAAGCAAGTCGTCAAAAATTCCCAAATGCAACTTATAAAGTGTATGGTGGTAATTTTATGATTGGCTTTGTGATCTTATTCGGTGTGTTAAATATTGTGGCACAAGTAGGCGCAAACTTAGGATGGTTTGCAAGTTTCGCAGGATAAGTTTTCGCGTTAATATTGTAGGGGCGTATCGAATACGCCCTTTTTAATTTTACATAGGAAACGAGATGAGTAATAAAACGAGCGTTTACGATAAAGAAAACTTCTTTGCGCTTTATCAAAAACTTCGATCTAACCGAATCAGTCTCAATGAAATAGTGGAAAAGCCAACGATGCTTTCCCTATTACCTGATTTACAAAGGAAAAAATTGCTCGATCTAGGTTGTGGAACGGGTGGACATTTGCAGCTCTATTTAGAACGCGATGCGGCGAGCGTCGTGGGAACCGATCTTTCCGCTAAAATGCTAGAGCAAGCCGAAAAAGATCTGCAAAAGTGCGATCAATTTTCAGGTCGTTTTTCGTTATATCAGCTACCGATGGAAAAATTGTCAGAATTGCCAGAACGTGATTTTGATGTCATTACTAGCTCTTTTGCTTTTCATTATATTGAAGATTTTCCCGCTTTATTAGCTTCCATTGCCAACAAACTTAAGCCTAACGGCACACTGGTTTTTTCCCAAGAGCATCCGATTACAACTTGCCATAAAGAAGGGGAGCGCTGGGAAAAAAATGAGAAAAAACAGCAAGTCGCTTATCGTTTAAATCATTACCGTGATGAAGGATTGAGAGAGCGGAATTGGTTTCAACAACCTTTTAAAACCTATCACCGCACGACGGCAACGATTATTAATGATTTAATTGCTGCAGGTTTTCAAATTGAACAAATGGCTGAACCCATGTTAGCCGAGCAGCCACAATGGCATGATGAATTTAAAGATTTGCGGCATCGTCCCCCTTTATTGTTTATTAAAGCAAGAAAAGTGATGAATTTAACAAAATAAGCTGGTTTTTAACCGCACTTTATGGTATAAATCGCACCGCTGTTTTTGGGTTTCAAAAGCAGCGTTTTTAATTATTAACAACACACACATATCATTAAGGCTTAATCGGGGTGCCAAACGGTCGATTAGCTGATATGTGGAGGCTCAACCCCAACAAAAGGAAAATATTATGGCACAAGTTTCAATGCGCGACATGATCAACGCGGGCGTACACTTCGGACACCAAACTCGTTACTGGAATCCACAAATGAAACCTTTCATTTTTGGTGCTCGTAACGGTGTTCATATCATCAACTTAGAAAAAACTTTACCTTTATTCAACGAAGCTTTAGCGGAATTAACCCGTATTGCTAGCAACAACGGTAAAGTATTATTCGTTGGTACTAAACGCGCGGCTCAAGAAGCAGTACAAGCTGCAGCATTAGACTGTCAACAATATTACGTAAACCACCGTTGGTTAGGTGGTATGTTGACTAACTGGAAAACCGTTCGTCAATCAATTAAACGTTTAAAAGATTTAGAAACTCAATCTCAAGACGGTACTTTTGACAAATTAACCAAAAAAGAAGCGTTAATGCGTACCCGTGAGATGGAAAAACTTGAATTAAGCCTTGGCGGTATCAAAGATATGGGCGGCTTACCAGATGCGTTATTCGTTATCGGTGCAGACCACGAACATATCGCTGTTAAAGAAGCAAACAACCTAGGTATTCCTGTATTTGCTATCGTTGATACTAACTCAACTCCAGCTGGCGTAGATTTCGTTATCCCTGGTAACGATGATGCGACTCGTGCTATCCAACTTTACGTTTCTGCAGCTGCAGCAGCGGTTAAAGAAGGTCGTGGTAACGAAGCTCAAGTTGCTGAAGAATTAGCAGCTGACGCAGAATAATTTAAGTTTTGCAATAAGGCGAAGCCCTTAATAATCAAACGATTAATTGGCATAGGGGCTAAAATTTAGCCCCTATATTTTTATCTAAAAGTGCGGTCAAAATGAATCGTACTTTCGACAGAGGATTTTTAAAATGGCTGAAATCACAGCATCATTAGTAAAAGAACTTCGTGAACGTACCGGTGCCGGTATGATGGAATGTAAAAAAGCATTAGTTGAAGCAAACGGTGATATCGAGTTAGCAATCGACAACATGCGTAAATCTGGTCAAGCTAAAGCCGCTAAAAAAGCAGGCCGTGTTGCAGCTGAAGGTGTTATCCTTGCTCGTGTACAAAATGGTTTCGGTGTATTAGTTGAAATGAACTGTGAAACTGACTTCGTAGCAAAAGATGCTGGCTTCTTAGGTTTAGCAAACGAAGTAGCTGATTTCGCAGCAGCACACAAAGGTACCACTATCGAAGCATTACAAGCACAATTTGAAGAAAAACGTGCGGCATTAGTGGCTAAAATCGGTGAGAACATGAACATCCGTCGTGTTGCTTACTTAGAAGGTCAAGTTATTGCTCAATACTTACACGGTGCAAAAATCGGTGTATTAGTTGCAGGTGAAGGTTCAGAAGATGAACTTAAAAAAGTGGCAATGCACGTAGCAGCATCTAAACCAGAATTCGTGAACCCAGAAGATGTACCTGCAGATGTTGTTGAACACGAGCGTCAAATTCAAATTGATATCGCAGTTAACTCTGGTAAACCAAAAGAAATCGCAGAGAAAATGGTTGAAGGCCGTATGAAGAAATTCACTGGTGAAGTTTCATTAACAGGTCAACCATTCGTCATGGATCCTTCTGTATCTGTAGGTGACTTCTTAAAATCAGTAAACACTTCAGTGTCTAACTTCATCCGTTTAGAAGTGGGTGAAGGTATCGAGAAAAAAGAAGAAGATTTCGCAGCTGAAGTTGCAAAAATCACTGGCGGTAACGCTTAATTTTCTCCATTGAGATATAAAAAAGCCGATATTGAATATCGGCTTTTTTGTTGTCTTAAATTTGAGATTATCTATTTCTTTGGACGAATATCGATAGCAGGGTCTGCATCTTTACGATATTTTTCTTCAATCAGTTTTTTCAGTCCATAGTCATCTTTGTCAGCTTGTTCAGAGAATAAATCTTCTTCTAATGTGAGCTTCGGATTTTTAATTCCAATCCAATTAGCAATACCTTCTAAGAAATTCAAACCAGATTTAAAGGCTTTGTATTCTTTACGTGCCGTATCATCAGATGAAATCTTAAAGAGCGGAATATTATGATGTAATTGGCTGTGACAGTTTTGGTTAAACAAGGTTACACCGTGTTTATCATCTTCTTGATGACATAAACCATGATCTGAAAAATAAATCATCGAGAAAGTGCGGTGTGTTTTTTGCTCGTTTTCTTTGAGCGTTTCATACACTTTCTTAATAAAATCATCGGTTTTCTTAATGGATGTAATATAGCAATTTAAGTATTCGTTCTTTTTCTCAATGTCATTGTCATTGAAAATTTTCGGGTAATCTTCAACGCGATCGCAAGCAAGCGGATGCGAACCATAAATGTGTAATACAATAAAGCGTTTACCTTGTGTTGGATCTTCTAAAACTTGGACAAATTTAGGAATTAAATCAAAATCGCTATAGTTTGTAGAATTAAAGCTACCGCCTTTTTTCAAGAAAATGGTTTCATCAGATTTTGATGCAAGCGAGGCGACCGGCGTGTCATATTCACCTAAGAAACCTTGATTAGAAAGCCAGTAGGTTTTCAGACCTGCAGACTTAATGAGATCCACTAAGCTTAAATCATAGTTTGGTTCCCATTTTTCTTTATCAGGTAACGTTAACATTAAGCGCAATGAGGCGACAGTGTTGGTTCCGGCTGATGTCATGCCATCAATCAGTGTACCATTTGCAGATGACATAAATGGTGTGTCATTGACGGGATATCCATACGCATGCAAGTAATCTTTTCTCGCACTTTCACCCAAAATAATCACATAATCTTGGTATTTAGAATTTTCTAATGTGGATTGTCCCCAGCTGCTTTCCTGTGACATTTTTTTCAATTTTTGCCATTCATTAACAATTTCTACACTCGAATCTATTGTTTCTTTTAATGGCGCAGCAATCGGTAAGTTGTAGCCAATCAACAGGGTAGCGAGGGCAATGAATGTTTTATTGCGATAAAATTTCACCCCAAATTTGACCGCACTTTTATAATGTAAAAAGACTAAAATTGGAATAGCCAATGCCGCTAAATAGCTGCTCACAGGGATTTGCATGAGAAACTCTTTGGTCTCTAGCATATCTGTCGCGAGAACCGATGCAATATATTGGTAGCTTGGTGCACCAAAATTTAAGCCTGTCGGCGTATAAATTGCGTGTAAGCAAACTAAGGGTAATAAAATAAAATAGAAAGATTTTCGGCTACTACTTAATAAAATAATGAAAATAGCCGTGAGTAAAATCAGACTAATAGATGGCTCAGGAAACATCCCTGAACCTCGTAAAATCAAATAACCGGCAGCAATGGCACAAGCCAAAGAAAAAAGTGCGGTTAAAATTTGTGAGGTTTTTGAAATCTTCATAAAGTTTACCTATAAAATCAAAACAGCGATATTTTATCGCACTTTTCTGACCAATTTCCATTTTTAACTTTTTCGCTCTTTTGCTAGAATAAGCCAAATTTTGTAACCGACAAAGGAAAAGACAAATGAGCCAACCAATTTACAAACGTATTTTATTGAAATTAAGTGGTGAAGCATTACAAGGAGACGAGGGCTTCGGTATCGATCCTTCAATCCTTGATCGTATGGCGTTAGAGATTAAAGAATTAATTGAAATGGGCGTGGAAGTTGGTGTTGTGCTCGGCGGTGGTAACTTATTCCGTGGCGCAAAATTAGCTAAAGCCGGCATGAATCGCGTGGTGGGCGACCATATGGGGATGCTTGCAACCGTGATGAATGGCTTGGCAATGCGTGATGCGCTTCACCGTGCAGATGTGAATGCAAAATTAATGTCTGCATTCCAATTAAATGGTATTTGCGATACCTATAACTGGTCTGAAGCCATCAAAATGTTGCGTGAAAAACGTGTAGTCATTTTCTCAGCCGGTACAGGTAGCCCGTTCTTTACTACAGATTCTGCTGCATGCTTACGTGGTATTGAAATTGAAGCGGATATCGTGTTAAAAGCGACCAAAGTTGATGGTGTGTATGATTGCGACCCTGCAAAAAATCCTAATGCGAAGCTATACCATAAATTATCTTATGCAGAAGTGATTGATAAAGAATTACAAGTAATGGATTTAGCTGCGTTCACACTCGCTCGTGACCACGGTATGCCAATTCGTGTATTTAATATGTGTAAACCAGGTGCGTTACGTAAAGTGGTACTTGGTACAGAAGAAGGCACAACGATTTGTTAATTTAATAAAGTCAAAATGAAAAACGGTAGAAATGATTTCTACCGTTTTTTGTGTATTAACATCAGTTTTAGATGTATTGGCGATATTTAAACAAACATTATTAAATTCAAATAAGATATTGTATTTTAGATTCTTTCGAATGTTTTAGTTAAAAAAAATAACCACTTACCTTAACGATAAGCTGTTTGTTTTATATTATTGTGTAATTACTTGTGGTTTCGGCAATATACAATCTTTCTTATGCTCCATATCGCAAGCTGTTGCACAAAGCTCTTCCATTACTTTAGCTTTATCATTGAGTACTTAGTCCATATTTTGGCAGTTAAACTCTTTATCAATATCACCAAAGCCTGTGTCAGAACGGTCAGAAGTAATTTTGCCTTCAATGTCAGTAAATACATAATTCCATCTATATCTACCTGTAAATTGATATTCTGTTTGCGTATAAATAGTTGTACCATAAGCATGATGGCCTCGGCCTACTTCACGGTCATATGTATTGTAAATAGGTTTAGCAAAACCATAAATAAGAAATGGCTTATCTTTATCCTTACAAATCTTTTTAGTGTCAGGCCAAGCCCCTTTATCTGCTATAAATTCGCTAATATCTTTACCTGACCAATATAATGTTGTACCTGGATGAGCATAAGTTGAACAGCTAGATAACCACGCTGAAGCGCACACTATAGCAGCAATACGGAATACGTTTTTCATGTTATAAATCATACTAAAATACTCTGTTATTAATTGAGCGCCAAGATACTATCAAATCATGCTTTAAGCAATAGAAACTTATATTCAAAATAAAAGATTCAAAACTCCCTAAAAATCCAGTAAAATCACTGTGTTTTATCTTTATTTATTAAAAAGGACAAATGAATGATTAATGAAATCAAACAAGATGCTGAAGCTCGTATGGAAAAAAGCCTCGAAGCGTTGCGTGGACATATTGCAAAAATCCGTACAGGTCGTGCTCAACCCAGCTTATTAGACGCGATCCAAGTGGAATACTATGGTGCAGCGACACCACTTCGTCAATTAGCTAACGTTGTTGCGGAAGATGCGCGTACTTTAGCGGTAACAGTATTTGACCGTTCTTTAATCAGTGCAGTAGAAAAAGCAATTTTAACTTCTGATTTAGGTTTAAACCCATATTCAGAAGGCACAACAATTCGCGTGCCTCTTCCTCCATTAACTGAAGAACGTCGTCGTGATTTAATCAAAATCGTAAAAAGCGAAGGTGAGCAAGGTAAAGTCGCGATTCGTAACGTACGTCGTGATGCAAATGATAAAATCAAAGCATTATTAAAAGACAAAGAAATCAGCGAAAACGATCAACATAAAGCGGAAGAAATCATTCAAAAAGTGACTGATAGCTATATCAAAAAAGTTGATGAGATCTTAGCAGATAAAGAAAAAGAATTAATGGATTTCTAATTGTCGAACCATGTTTTGGGGCAGACCAAGTGTCTGCCCTTGTTCTATTCTGATAAAAAATAAAAGCACAAAGTGCGGTCGAAATTTTATGCAAAAACAAAATCTTGTTATTTTAGGATCAACCGGTTCTATCGGTCATAGCACCCTTTCTGTTATCGAACATAATCCTGACAAATACCATGCCTTTGCGTTAGTGGGAGGCAAAAATGTTGAGACAATGTTTGAACAATGCGTGAAATTTCAACCGCACTTTGCTGCATTAGATGATGAAAATGCAGCAAAGGTATTGCGAGAAAAATTAGCCTCACACCACATTAAAACAAAAGTCTTAGCCGGGCAGAAAGCCATTTGTGAGTTGGCCGCACATCCGGACGCAGATCAAGTTATGGCCGCCATTGTTGGGGCTGCAGGATTACTACCAACTCTTTCGGCAGTAAAAGCGAGTAAGAAAGTCTTGCTTGCAAATAAAGAATCATTGGTAACTTGTGGCCAGATCTTTATTGATGCAGTGAAGCAGTCAAAAGCAAAATTATTGCCTGTTGATAGCGAACATAACGCGATTTTTCAATCCTTACCGCCTGAGGCACAAGAAAAGGTTGGGTTCTGTCCTTTGAAAGAATTGGGGGTCAGTAAAATTGTCTTAACTGGTTCTGGTGGGCCTTTCCGTTATACGCCATTAAACGAGTTTGAACATATTACGCCAGAACAAGCCGTCGCTCACCCAAACTGGTCAATGGGTAAAAAAATCTCCGTGGATTCTGCCACAATGATGAATAAAGGTTTAGAGTACATTGAGGCGCGCTGGTTATTTAATGCATCAGCAGATGAAATGGAAGTGATTATTCATCCTCAATCTATTATTCATTCTATGGTGCGTTATGTCGATGGCTCGGTCATTGCTCAAATGGGTAACCCGGATATGCGCACGCCCATTGCGGAAACCATGGCTTATCCAAATCGTACAGTCAGTGGTGTGGAACCATTAGACTTCTTTAAAATCAAAGAATTGACATTTATCGAACCTGATTTTAATCGTTATCCAAATTTAAAATTAGCGATCGATGCTTTTGCAGAAGGGCAGTATGCGACAACCGCAATGAATGCGGCAAATGAAATCGCAGTACAAGCCTTTTTAGATGGCTATATTAAATTTACGGATATTGCGAAAATTAACCAAGCAACGGTTGAGCAAATGCCAGCTTCTACTATTTCTAGCATTGATGATGTCTTAGCCGTAGATAAGCAAGCACGTGAATTAGCCGCTTCGCTGATTAAAAAGTTAATGTAGAATACACCAAAGTGCGGTCATAAAATCCGAATATTTTAGAATGAAAGAACTTGATAACAATAATATTCCCGAACACGTTGCCATCATAATGGATGGAAATGGGCGATGGGCGAAACAACAAAATAAGCTGCGTATTTTTGGCCATACAAATGGGGTGGCAGCCGTGCGCCGGGCGGTGAGTTATGCACGACAAACCGGTGTTAAATTTTTGACGTTATATGCGTTTAGCAGTGAAAACTGGAATCGCCCTGAGCAAGAAGTGAGCGCTTTAATGACGCTCTTTATGCAAGCGCTTGATCGAGAAGTCAAAAAATTACACAAAAATAATATTCGTTTAAAGATTATCGGTGATGTTTCTCGTTTTAGTGAAAAATTGCAAGAGAAGATCGCAAAAGCAGAAAAGTTAACGGAAAATAATACCGCACTGACTTTAAATATTGCAGCTAATTACGGTGGTTGTTGGGATATTGTTCAAGCGACTCAACAATTAGCTGAAAAAGTAAAAGATAATGAGATTTCGGTGAGTGATATTAATGAATTACTTTTCCAGCAACATTTAGTCACACAAGATGAGCCGCCAGTCGATTTACTAATTCGCACAAGCGGTGAGCAACGTATTAGCAATTTCTTGCTTTGGCAAATTGCGTATGCGGAATTGTGTTTTTTAGATGTGCTTTGGCCGGATTTTAGTGAAAAAGATTTTAATCAGGCAATTGCCTGCTATCAACAACGTCATCGCCGTTTTGGCGGGACAGAATAAGCGGAGAACTTATGCTTAAAGAACGTGTATTATCAGCCATTGTGTTGATTGCTTTGGTATTATGTGCCTTGTTCTTATTTACCCCATTTTATTTTGCCCTAGCCTTAGGCTTTGTGGCGACGCTTGGTATTTGGGAGTGGGCTCAATTTGCTCGTTTTAAAAATCCTTTAGCACGCCTTTGTATCGCGGCATTTTTAGGTGCATTTATCTTCCTTTGGCTTTATAACGAAGGTAATTATTTGGATGCGGGTCGGGTATTTGAAAACTACTTACCGTTGTTATTGCTAAACTCTGTCGGTTGGTGGGCACTTGCATTGGTGTTAGTGGTGACTTATCCAAGTTCTGCTAAGTTTTGGGGCAAAAATATTCCTTTACAACTCTTGTTTGCGTTTTCTACGTTAATTCCTTTTGTTGCCGCCGTCTTACGTTTACGTTTAGATAATTATACTGCTGATCCTCATCATGGTTTATTCTTATTGCTCTATGTGTTTGTATTGGTATGGGCAGCGGACTCTGGTGCCTATTTTGCCGGACGAGCTTTTGGTAAGCACAAACTTGCACCGAAAGTATCACCGGGGAAAACATGGCAAGGCGTATTTGGTGGCATGATCACCGCAGCGGTATTGGCATTTGTCTTTATTCATTTCTCAGGTGAAACCTTATTAGGTAGCCGTGCAATGAGCGGTTTTGTTGTGCTTTCTGTGGCAACTGTGGCTATTTCTGTATTAGGTGACTTAGCCGAAAGTATGTTTAAACGTGAATCCGGCATTAAAGATAGTAGTCAATTAATTCCTGGTCATGGTGGAATTTTAGATCGTATTGATAGCTTAACGGCAGCAGTACCATTCTTCACATACTTCTATTTCTTTGTGTTATAGGGAAAGAACATGTCGTTTTTGTGGTCGCTTGGCTCATTTATTGTTGCAATTGCCATATTGGTTGCTATACACGAATACGGCCACTTTTGGGCGGCAAGAAAGTGTGGTATTTAAGTTCATCGTTTTTCGATTGGCTTTGGTAAAGTGATTTGGCGACGCACAGATAAATTAGGCACAGAGTTTGCTATTTCGGCCATTCCACTTGGCGGTTATGTCAAAATGCTTGATGGACGAAATGAAGAAGTTCCCGCAGAATTAAAATCGCAGGCATTTGAAAGCAAATCTGTCGCGCAACGTGCTTTTGTGATTGCTGCAGGTCCCCTTGCTAATTTTATTTTTGCGATTTTGGCATATTGGGTGATTTATTCTGTTGGTATTCCGAGTGTTAAACCGGTCATTGAAAATGTCACGCCAAATTCTCCAGCTGCGGTGGCTCAAATTGAACCGAATAGTCAGATTTTGGCAATTGATGGGAAGAATACACCCGATTGGGAAACCATTAATTTATTGCTCACTGATAAGTTAGGTTCTGATTCGGTTGAACTCACATTAACACCTTTTGGTGAAGACCAACCTTATCAACGAACCATTAATCTGCAAAATTGGTCATTTGAGCCAGATAAAGAAACAGCATTTGAAACATTAGGGATCAATCCTGTTTCAAGTAAAGTAGAGATGATACTATCTAAAGTAGTGGAAAACTCACCAGCAGAAAAAGCAGGCTTGTTAATTGGAGATAAAATTTTAGCAGAAAATTCGACCGCACTTGATTGGAAAGCTTTTGTTGCACTGGTGCAACAAGGTCAACCTTTTACAATCAAGGTTGAACGCAATCAAGAAATTTTTGACAAAACCTTGCAACCGGAGAAGAATCGAGACGGTAAATGGTTTGTTGGGTTAAGTCCGACGTTCTTAAAAGTTGGCGAACAGTATCGAACTGAATTAAAATATGGTATTCTTGATGCCCTACAAAAAGGTGTGGAAAAAACAGGCCAAATTTCTTGGTTTATTGTGAAGGCAATCGGGAAATTGTTTAGTGGAGAGCTTTCATTTTCTAGTTTGGCTGGGCCAATTTCAATTGCCCAGGGTGCAGGCGCATCTTCTAACGCGGGTGTGATTTATTTCTTAAGTTTTCTCGCATTAATCAGTGTTAATTTAGGCATAATGAATTTATTTCCGTTGCCAGTTTTAGATGGTGGACATCTTGTATTTTTGGCGGCGGAAGCTATCAAAGGAAGACCTGTTTCAGAACGGGTACAAAATTTAAGTTATCGTATAGGGCTCACAATCTTGTTAATTGAAACAATTTTTGTGCTTTTTAATGATTTCTTACGTTTATAACTATTGTTTTTTATAGGATAAAGTCGATGAAAAAACTTCTAATCGCAAGTTTGTTATTCGGTACTACAACGAGTGTATTTGCGGCACCATTTGTAGCAAAAGACATTCGTGTTGACGGCGCTCAAGGAGACTTAGAACAGCAAATTCTCGCAAGCCTTCCTGTTCGTAGTGGTCAGCGTGTAACGGATAAAGATGTAGCCAATATTGTACGTTCATTATTCGTAAGTGGACAGTTTGATGATGTTAAAGCTTTCCAAGATGGCGACGCATTAGTTGTGAGCGTTATTGCGAAACCAATCATTTCTGAAGTGAATATTAAAGGCAACTCAGCTGTTCCTACGGAAGCACTGAAACAAAATCTTGATGCAAATGGATTAAAGAGCGGTGAGGTGCTAAATCGTGCGAAGTTAGAAGGGTTTGCTCAAAGCTTAAGAGAACATTATAAGAGCGTAGGTCGCTATAATGCGAAAGTTGAGCCTATCGTGACGACTTTACCCAATAACCGTGCAGAAATAACCCTTCAAATTGATGAAGATGATACAGCAAAACTTCGTTCAGTGACTTTTAATGGAAATGAAGCGATTTCTAGCAGCAAATTACAAGAACAAATGGAGCTTCAACCGGATGCTTGGTGGAAACTTTGGGGTAATAAGTTTGATGGTTCTCAGTTTGAGAAAGATATTCAAACTATCCAAGATTACTACCAAAATAATGGTTACGCAAAAGCGAAAGTGACTAAAACAGATGTTCAGTTAAATGAAGAGCATACCAAAGCAGATATCACTATTGATGTAAGTGAAGGCGAAAAATACAATTTAAGTTCTGCTCGTATTGTCGGTAACTTAGGTGGTATGGCTGATGAATTGCAACCATTATTAGGTGAACTTCACTTAAACGATACGTTCAGCCGTGCGGATGTGCAAAATGTTGAAAGCTTAATTAAAGATAAATTAGGTGAACGTGGTTACGGTAGTGCAACGGTTAATGCTGTACCAACTTTTGATGATGCGAATAAAACATTAGCATTAACCTTTGTGGTTGATGCAGGACGTCGTTTATCTGTACGTCAAGTTCGCTTTGAAGGTAATACCGTTTCTGCAGATAGTACATTGCGTCAAGAAATGCGTCAGCAAGAAGGAACTTGGTATAACTCACAATTAGTTGAGTTAGGTAAAGTGCGTTTAGATAGAACAGGTTTCTTTGAGAGCGTAGAAAATCGTGTTGAACCAATCCAGGGTTCTAATGATGAAGTCGATG
>CAUGKJ010000005.1 GCA_959600045.1 uncultured Haemophilus sp. | reverse complement strand
GGTACTGCTCGCTCAATGGGCTTAGTGGTGGAGGAATAATACGATGGCTAAATTGACTAAAAAAATGAAAGCAATCAAAGCTGGCGTAGATTCTACTAAAGCATACGAAATCAATGAAGCAATCGCGTTATTAAAACAATTCGCAACGGCTAAATTCGTTGAAAGTGTTGATGTTGCAGTAAACTTAGGTATCGATCCTCGTAAATCAGACCAAAACGTTCGTGGTGCAACTGTATTACCACACGGTACTGGTCGTGAAGTACGCGTAGCTGTGTTCACCCAAGGTGCTAACGCAGATGCAGCTAAAGAAGCTGGCGCTGATTTAGTCGGTATGGAAGATTTAGCAGAGCAAATCAAAAAAGGCGAAATGAACTTTGACGTTGTTATCGCTTCTCCTGATGCAATGCGTGTTGTTGGTCAATTAGGTCAAGTATTAGGCCCACGTGGTTTAATGCCAAACCCTAAAGTTGGTACCGTAACACCAAACGTTGCTGAAGCAGTTAAAAATGCTAAATCTGGTCAGATCCGTTATCGTAACGATAAAAACGGTATCATCCACACAACAATTGGTAAAGCAAACTTCTCTGAAGTTCAATTAAAAGAAAATCTTCAAGCATTATTGGCTGCTTTAAACAAAGCAAAACCAACTACTGCAAAAGGTATCTTTATCAAGAAAGTAAGCATTTCTACTACAATGGGTGCTGGTGTAGCAGTTGATCAAGCTTCACTATAATTAAGCGTTAAAACTTAATTCAAATTAACCGCACTTTGGGTAACTAAAGTGCGGTTATTTTTTTTGCATTCTTTTCACCAAGTGAAATGTTGAGAATATAAAAAGAACGGTCAAATTTCATTATATTTTGAATTTGACCGCTCTTTTTTATGAGAGATTACTTCGCTAAAGCGAAAATGGCTTCAATAGCTTCTTTGGTATACGTTTTTTCCACTTTCGCTCTGATTGCAGTTTGAGCCGCATTTTCAATAATTTCGGCTAAGGTTTTATCATCAATACCAAGTTGTTCAAGGCGAGTTGGTGTGCCGATTTTATCAAACCAAGCTTTTAAGGCTTGAATACCATCTTCAGTATTATCTAAGCCAAATATTTCTTTAGCAAAGCGTTTGAATTGAGCAGGTCTTTGAGATTGATACCATTGCATCCACGCAGGCATAATGACGGACAGCCCAGCTCCATGTGGCACATCTGAAATCGCACTCATGGAATGCTCAATCATATGATTTGGGAAACCGTAAGGTGAGATACCTAAATGCGTTAAACCGTTCAACGCAAGTGTAGCCGCCCAGGCAAACTCACCACGCGCATTGAGATCTTGTGGATCATTGAGCAGGATTTCCGTGGTGCGAATAACGGTTTTAATATTGCTTTCTACTAAGAAATCAATAATTTCAGGGCGATATTCCGCCGTGAAATAGGCTTCAATCGAATGAGCAATAATATCTGCAGCAGAATACACTAAATAATCACGGCTGACAGTCGCTTGTAATTTCGGATTAATGACTGATACTTTTGGGAATAAATGATTGCTATGAATCGAATATTTTTGCTGTGTTTCTTCATTGGTAATGACTGAGCCCCAGTTCATTTCACTGCCTGTTGCCGCAAGGGTGATCACATCGAAAATCATTAATGCTTTTTGTACTGGTGTGCCTTTAAAGAAGTCCCAAGTATCACCGTCATAGCACGCACCTGCTGCGATCGCTTTCGCACTATCAAGGCAAGAACCTCCACCGATACTCAGCACACTATCTGCACCAAAGGCTTTCGCCATTGCAACGGCTTCACGGACTTTACTGATTGTCGGGTTACTTTTTACGCCACCACATTCAATGTATTCAATGCCATGCTCACGCAAGCTTTTCGCCACATCTTCAAATAAACCGGATTGTTTGACACGCTCACTACCATAGATAATTAAGGCCTTTTTTGCACCGTATTCGAGCATATATTTCCCCATCTCTTTTTCTTTATCGAGACCAAATTCAATACGAGTAGGGTTTTGAAAACTAAATGGATACATATTTATCTCCTTATTATCTGTTAAGTGCGGTCAGTTTTTGCGTTGTTTTTATTCCACAAAATAATGCGGAATGAAGTGGCTATCATTGCCGGTAACTGGGGTAAAATCTTCTCTTAATCCAATTCCACAAGCCACATCACCCACTACCCAAGCACCAATCATAGGATACATACCATCAAAATTTGGCAGTTCAAATTTTTGTTGATAGATATAGCCTGCTTGATCGTAAAAGGCAGAATGTTCGCTACCTTTGGCAGCAAATTCTAGACCATTACGTTTTTCATAGTAAGAAACATTGGCACCCTCACGGCCCAACGTCGGTTTTTTCACCCATATTGATTGGCGATCGGTAATATCATGCTTGCTAAAGTAAGCGGGTAGTAATAATGGATGATTTGGATGTTTTTGCCATAATTTCGCTAATAGCACTTTATTACTTAATAGTAATTTCCACGCTGGTTCAATAAAGGTGGTGGATGAATTAAGCATGTGTGGTGCATATTCTGTCGTAGTCATCCATTCAAGCGGATAGAGCTTAAATAAACAATCAATAGGTTGATTATTCAGATCGAGGAATTGCTGACTGTCTTTATCATAGCCCACGTCTTCAATAGCGAGCTGATGAATATGCCAACCTGCGTTGTAAGCTACATCTGCCAAGTAATCGATATTGCCCCAATCTTCACGACCCGCTTCTTGCATAGCACTAAAATGGAAATCGTTTAGTCCTGTTTGCTGTTGAATAAACTGAAAGCGATTGAGCAATTCTTCGTGAATCCAATTAAATTGGTCACGATGCGCTAAGCCTTCAATTTGCTCTAACCATTGCCATTGCACCACAGCCGCTTCAAGCAGGGAAGTAGGGGTGTCGGCATTGTATTCAAACATTTTGAGGTTTTCGCCGTCATAGCCAAAATCAAAACGACCATATAAGTGCGGTACGTTTTTAGCCCATGTTTGTTCAATCAGATTTTTCTGTAAATCGGTGAAGCGATAATGGGCATAATCACCTTGTTTCACTTCATCGGCAACAAAGTCCATACACATTGCGTGCAATTCGTTGGTGGCGTCTTCAATACGATCGATTTCCGCTAGGGTAAATTCATATGCCACATTGTCCGACCAATAATGGGAGCCATCAGAGGAAGGCAGGTTATAGTAATCAAAGCCCACATCTAATAATTGTTGTACCATATTGGGGCGAGTAGGAAAGCCCGTGATTCGTTTCATATTTAACCGCCTGAGCTACGGCTGCTGCTTGAGCTAGCGCTTTTAAAGCCACCGCGTGAAACTGGTTTGCTGTAAGTGCTACCCGCATTACCTTTAACTAATACAGGCTTACCGACAGAACGATTAGTTTGCGGTTGAATAACTTGGCCCGTTGGCGTTGAAACGGCTCGGTTACTTGGATTGTAGCTAGGCCCTAAAAATGAGCCCATCGTACGCGCGATCATATAACCCATTGCGGCACCAGCAATTGCACTGCCCATACTGCCGTGTCCTTCTCCTGTTGCAGAGCTAGTGTGGCTTGTTCCTTCTGAACCGCTTGAGTTGCCAGAGTGAGTTGCTCCATCTGGATTTAAGGTTTGTTTGACGGTCTGATTGTCTTCTGACCATTCACTATTATTGCTTGGACGTGTATTTAAATTGCCCGAGAGAGAGGAACCAGATCCAGCATGTGCAGTTGTACCGCTGTTATTTTCATTAGATTGGTCAGCTTCGCATAATTCGATTTTTTGCCAATCGGCTAAACAATCCTCAAGACTGTTATAAACATCACGTTGAATTTGCTCTTCTGAGCAGCCGCCCAATAAAGCCACAATGGAAAGGCTGACGAGAACTTGATTTTTCTTTTTCATCATAGGGTTAAAGTGTTAATAATTCAGTTAAATGATTGATTTCTAATGTAGGCAAAACACTTGCTTCAGTAAATGAATTGAGGGTTTTGCCCGATAAATTAATCCATACTGCTTGGCAGCCTGCTTGAATGGCGCCTTGAACATCTGTGGTTAAGTTATCACCAATATGTAAAATTTCACTCGGTTTTACGCCAAAATAATGGGCGGTTTGATGGAATAAATCTTGATGAGGTTTCGCTCTGCCTTGCTCTCCTCCACGTAAACTCAGCTGAAAGTGTTCAAACCCAATGCGTGTTGCAATCACATTACCATTGGTAATCACGCTAAGCAGGTAGCGATCTTTCAGTTGATTCATCACTTCAATACTTTCTGCGGGGACTTCAATTTTATGTCGCCATTTAATAAACTCTTCCATCGCGAGCGCTAAAGTGCGGT
The DNA here is from genome assembly GCA_959600045.1 of uncultured Haemophilus sp. Taxonomy (GTDB): domain Bacteria; phylum Pseudomonadota; class Gammaproteobacteria; order Enterobacterales; family Pasteurellaceae; genus Haemophilus_D. The sequence continues at coordinate 11,045 of CAUGKJ010000005.1, read as the reverse complement.
CAATTTCAACCGCACTCTTACCATGATGTGCCAGTAAGTGCCGTAACGTTTCGACACGCCAGGCAATCACATCTTCAGCAATTAAGGGATCTTTCTCCGCCAGTTGCCATTTCCATCCTCGCCAATATTCTGAGGTAAGCTCGCTCAGTTGTGCGTGCTCTTGCACACATTGAAGAAAGCGTTCTTCGGCTAAACGAATGACATCACTGTTATCGTAAAGGGTATCATCAAGATCAAAACTCATAACCTTGAAAGGCTGAAGACCGCGGTAAAATCGCATAGTTAATCCTATTTAATGGTATTCACACCAAGCCATGCGGTCGCACGTTCATTGGTGATTTCTTCGTGTGTCCACATGCTCATTAAGTCAGGCTGAGGATGCTTGTTGGTGTTATAGCCGATCAAATGAGCAAAATCAAATACGGCATGGGGATAGCCGTTAATAAGCAATAAGGCTAAATAACCGCTTTCATCCCAGCAGATTTCTAATTTACGTGCTTCGTGGTGATTGCGAGTGTTATCGACGTTATAAACATGTAAGCAATCGACAATAGGCTGCGCATTTTGACGCATATCTAACGCATAAAAATAGCCCGTTTCACTATCATCTTCAAACATCACTGCTAGGTGATCATGCACAGTTGAGTGTGTGCCGACTTGTTTTGGTTGACCGAGAAAGAGTTGATCTTCTAGGGTTAAATGTAACATGGTATATCCTAATCAAATTGTGTAGTCCAGTGACTACTATGGTGTGCCTGAAAGCAAAGTTCAACCTGTGCGGGCGTATTTTTTTCTTCATTCATTGGTGGCAGTTCATTTAATGCAAAATAGGCAGATTGAACGGTTTCACTATTTGGTTGAAATTCACCACTTAATGGTTCGCACATGACGAAGGTTTTGAGTACAGGATGCGCAAAAGGCGGAAAATTGCGTTTATGTTGTTCGTGAATAGCAATAATGAAAGTCGGTTCAACATTAAGCCCCGCTTCTTCGTGTACTTCTTTAATCGTATTACTATGAATGGTTTCTAGCACATCTATCCAGCCGCCAGGCAGTGACCAAAGACCATCATTTTCTTGTACTAATAAAATTTTATCATCTTTGAAAATAGCTGCGCGCGAATCGATTTTAGGGGTTTGATAACCAGCCCCATTGCAGAAAAACGATTTGACAGTTTCTTTGGGTATTGCTGTTTTATAAGCGAGCATTTCAGCAGACAAATCCCGCAAGCGTTCATAGCGTTCAATATCATAGATATTTTTGCAATAAGTTAGCCCGTTTTGTGCAATGCTTTGGATTTCGATGGCCCAAGATAACCAAGGTTCAGTAAGAAGTGAATCAGATTGTGTCTTCATAAAAACACCTTAAAAAAACACCGCACTTTTGTACAAAGTGCGGTGATATTTTATAGTAAATTCAGCGTGAATTACGCTTGACCTTTAACCGCTTTTAAACCTAAGAACGGAGCTGGTGTGCCAGCACGTTCTAATGCTTCTTCGATACGGATTAATTGGTTGTATTTCGCAATACGGTCAGAACGGCTCATAGAACCAGTTTTGATTTGACCTGCTGCTGTACCAACCGCTAAATCAGCGATAGTCGCATCTTCGGTTTCACCTGAACGGTGAGAGATAACCGCTGTGTAACCTGCATCTTTAGCCATTTTGATTGCTGCTAAAGTTTCAGTTAAAGAACCGATTTGGTTGAATTTGATTAAGATAGAGTTTGCGATACCTTTTTCGATACCTTCTTTTAAGATTTTGGTGTTAGTTACAAATAAGTCATCGCCCACTAATTGAACGCGGTCACCTAACACTTTAGTTTGGTATGCAAAACCATCCCAGTCAGATTCATCTTGACCATCTTCGATAGACACGATTGGGTATTGTTTGGTTAATTCTTCAAGATAGTGTGTGAACTCTTGAGAAGTGAATGAACGGCCTTCGCCTTTCATTTCGTATTTGCCAGTTTCTTTGTTGTAGAACTCAGAAGATGCACAGTCCATTGCTAAAGTCACGTCTTTGCCTAATACATAACCTGCTTTTTCTACAGCTTCTTTGATACATGCTAAAGCGTCAGCGTTAGAGGCTAAGTTAGGTGCGAAACCACCTTCATCACCTACAGCAGTGCTCATGCCTTTAGATTTTAATACTTTCGCAAGGTTGTGGAATACTTCAGCACCGATACGAAGTGCTTCGCGTAATGTTTTCGCACCAACTGGTTGAATCATGAATTCTTGGATATCAACGTTGTTATCTGCGTGCTCACCACCGTTGATGATGTTCATCATTGGTAATGGCATAGAGTAAACGCCTGGCGTGCCGTTAAGTTCTGCGATGTAAGCGTAAAGTGGTAAACCTTTAGACGCTGCTGCTGCTTTTGCGTTTGCTAAAGATACCGCTAAGATTGCGTTTGCACCGAAGTTAGATTTGTTTTCAGTACCGTCTAAATCGATCATGATTTGGTCGATTTCAGCTTGGTTAGACGCTTCTTTACCCACTAATGCATCTGCGATAGGACCGTTTACAGCCGCAACCGCTTTTAATACACCTTTGCCTAAGAAACGAGATTTGTCGCCGTCACGTAATTCTAATGCTTCACGAGAACCAGTAGATGCACCTGATGGAGCAGCTGCTAAACCAACGAAACCACCTTCAAGATGAACTTCAGCTTCTACAGTTGGGTTACCACGAGAGTCGATGATTTCACGACCAATGACTTTAACGATTTTTGCCATTTTGTTTTCCTCTGTTTAAAGTTAATTAAAATTAGTTAGGCGAACCTAAAACGGGAATATAATAAAGCAAATTTAGAAATTTGTCTTGGAAAAATAACCGCACTTTGATCTGCATCTTGTTTTTCAATAAAGTGCGGTGAGTTTTTATCTCTTTTTCGCCAATTATTTCTTTTATTTCAGTGGAATTGCCTTCAAAAGTTGGTTAAAGTTGCCCGAAATTTCGTATTATTTTACGACGAATTATTTATTCTTAATTGAGACTTTCTAGCATTGAAAAAGGAATCATTATGTCTCTTTCGACTTTTTTTCAGCAAACCAAAACACGAATAAAATCAGCGATATCAACTCATCCGATTGAAATCTTCATGATTGCTACGTTTGCTCTTGGAATTTGGTTTGTGGATATGAATTCAGAAAAAGATCATTTAGCTTATTGGCTATTTGAGCCGGTTCTGTTTGCCTTTATTTATTTATCTCGCCCTTATGCCTGGTATCGTTTTTCGTGGATTGTGCCGCTCATTGCTGTTTTCACCATTTGGCAAGTAAATGATAATGCTGATTTTTATGCTTATAGCCCTAAGTTTTGGGGCGCTCAATTTATTGTATTATTGATATTATGTGGCTTTCCATTTGTCAGAAACAATCAAGCCTTTACTTATCGTAATTTTACGACGCTATATTACATCACGTCATCCATTGCTGGCTGGGGGCTCGTCTCTGGTTTGGTCGCTGCAATTTTAGCTTCAATCAGTACATTATTTAACATTGATTTTAGTGAATGGTTTCAAAAGCATCTTTATTCCTCAATTACCGCATTTTGCCTTCCTTTGTTCTTTTTGGTCTTTCAACAGCGCCAAGAAAATACAGAGATGACGCTAAATCGTAGCATTGAAATTTTAGTAAATTTTATCTTAGCGCCAGCCTTAATGATTTTTACTGTTCTACTTTATGCTTATGTGGGCAAAATTATCTTAGCAGGGGCGTTGCCAAAAGGAATGGTGTCGAATATTGCGTTGCCTTACTTAGTTGTAGGCTTAGGTGTTTACGCTTTACGTAGTATTAGTGTTAAAGCCAATTGGGACAGTTTCTTTAAGTTTTTCCCATACCTTTCCATTGTGCCCATTGTACTGCTATGGTTGGCAATTGACCGTCGAATTAGTGCCTATGCTTGGACTGAACAACGGATTTATTTAGTGGCATTAGCCTCGGCGATTACGGTGGCTTATGCCATTTTAATCATCCCTAAAATTCGCCAATATCGTTTGATTTCTGTCGTTGTAATGACCGCAATTTTTGCCATGACTTGGGTAGTGAAGCCACAAGAAATCGCTTACCAAAGCCAAACGGAACGTTTTGAGCATTTACTCACAAAGCTTAATTTATCTGATGGACAAGGAAAAATTCGTGATGATGTGGATTTTTTAAGTCGTTTAGAAAATATGCCAGAAAACGAACGCCAAGATTGGAATGAATTAGATGATGTATCTGATTATTTAGTCCATCGTTTGGACTTAGGGGCTGATGACGGCTCTAATTATGAGGATAAACGAAAAGCCTTTGTACAAAGATATGGTGAAAAAGCGAATGAACTGATTTCATTGGATGTTTATGAGCATTCTTTCCGTATCAATGATAGCGACATTATGGCTCTGCAAAATAGCCCGGTTAGAGAAGCTGAGTTTGAATGGTCATCAATTGATGTGAGTTCGTATAAAAAATGGATCCATGTGCCAGTCTATCAATTTTATCGTGTGGACGATAACAGCTCGAAAAAAGAAGAGAATGAGCCAAAAGAACGAGCCGAAGTTTGTTTTGTTGAAGAACATGATAGATATTGTACCGATATGGATCAGCATATTAAACAGGTCTTTCAACAACATCATTTAGATTCAATGAAAAAACTGGCGGAATCAGATCTTAAACTAATCAGCAAAGACTTACTAAAAATTGATGCGCCAAGTTTTGCTATCTATTTAGGTTCACTTGAAATGCAATTTACTCAAGAAAAGGGCTATCACTACAAGGAATTAACCGTCGAAGCCATTTTTGAGAAATAGGTTAGATATGTAAAGTACGGTGATGTTATTGCAAAAAATTTGGCTAAAAATGACCGAACTTTGATATTAAAACGGATAAAAATCTCCCTAATCCTATTCAGATTGGGGAAGTAGTCTGATGAAGTAAAAGCTTTATTGCGTTCTTTGATACAAAAGCTTTTTCAAGAATTGTGTATGTGCATCTAAAATACTAAACATCGTTTCCCGATCTTCACCAAATAGTGAGATTTCATTATTTGAACGAACTTTGTCATAAGCTGAAAAGGCGATTTCAAACTCTTCAGTACGTAATTTAATGCTTTTCCCGTGCAGTATAAGGCTCAGTAAGCTGACTTCTTTAGGTGTTAATTCTGGAAATAAATGACTTATCCATAGCTCCATCGAGTATTGAATAGACTCGCTAATTTTGTCATGTATTTTACTCGCTTGGCCTTGGTGTATCCGATAAAATAATAATGGCTCTGGTAAATTCGCAAATTTCTTTTGATGTAATGCACATTGTACCCACATATGAAAATCGGGCGCTGTGGCTGTTTGGGCATAATTAATCGCGAGTGCCTTGATACTAGAATGTCGCCACATTGAAGAGGGATTAATGATATTGTCACGAGCTAAAGAAAAATGTGCTTTTATATCTTTATCTAAAAGAGGAAGTGTACTTACTTTAGACATTTTATCAGTTTGCCCATCATTAAAGAGAAGTGCATTACTTCCTAAAATATCAATTTCGGGATGCTCATCTAAATATTGAACTTGTTTTTCAAAACGATGTGGCACACAAATATCATCGGCATCCATACGTGCAACATATTCCACATTCATATAGTTAAGCATATCCATGGCAAATTGCATGACAGCAGGTTCACCTTGGTTTTGAGGTAAATGGTAAACACGTAAGCGAGCATCTTTTGTCGCATAGCTTTCGAGAATGTCACCTGTGTTATCGGTAGAAGCATCATTAACTGCCAGAATACAAAAATCACTAAAGGTTTGATTCAACAATGAATCTAAACATTCAGTGATAAAATTTTCTGCATTGTATGCGGGTAACATTACTGCAAGTTTCATTTTTAGTTATCCATTATTAAATGAGTGAATAAGACATAGATAATTTATTTCTTATTAATACAAAGTGCGGTCAAAAACACAAGGATTTTTGACCGCACTTGTTTATTGAATTATCAGTAAATTACTTTTCAGTTTTTAACTGATTTTCTCTTGCTGCTTTGACAAAGCCTTCAAATAATGGATGACCATCACGTGGCGTTGAAGTAAATTCTGGGTGGAATTGACATGCTACAAACCATGGGTGGTTTGGTACTTCAATAATTTCCACTAATTTACGATCCGCAGATAAGCCAGTCACTTTAAGACCCGCTTTTTCAATTTGTGGAAGCAGGTTATTGTTCACTTCATAACGGTGACGGTGACGTTCTTCAATGGTTTCTTTGCCATATAATGCACGCGCTTTTGAGCCTTCAATTAAATGACATTGTTGTGCCCCTAAACGCATCGTACCACCGAGATCTGAATTATCGTCACGGGTTTCAATGTGGCCTTCCGCATCTTGCCATTCAGTGATTAAGCCCACTACAGGTTGTTCGCAGTTACGATCAAATTCAGATGAATTCGCTTTCTCAAGACCTGCAACATTACGCGCGTATTCGATTAATGCAATTTGCATCCCTAAACAAATACCGAGGTAAGGAACATTGTTTTCACGTGCATATTTTGCGGTCAAAATTTTGCCTTCTACACCACGATAGCCAAAGCCGCCCGGTACTAAAATACCATCGACACCTTTTAATACGTCAGTGCCTTTGGTTTCAACATCTTGAGAATCAATGTATTTGATATGCACGCTTAAACGGTTTTTTAAGCCAGCGTGTTTTAAGGCTTCATTCACTGATTTATACGCATCAGGTAATTCAGTATATTTACCTACCATACCGATGGTGACATCGCCCACAGGGTTCGCTTCTTGATAAAGCACTTGTTCCCATTCAGAAAGGTCCGCTTCTGGACAGTCTAAGTGGAAACGTTGGCAGATAAATTCATCTAAACCTTGTGATTTCAATAATGCCGGAATTTGGTAGATTGAATTCACATCTTTTAATGAGATCACCGCACGTTCTGGCACGTTACAGAATAAGGCGATTTTTGCACGTTCGTTTGGTGGAATCATGCGATCTGAACGGCAGATAAGCACATCTGGCTGAATACCAATCGAAAGTAATTCTTTTACAGAATGTTGAGTTGGTTTGGTTTTTACTTCACCCGCAGTCGGGATGTATGGCACTAACGTTAAATGCATAAAGATAGTATGCTCACGCCCCACTTGTACGGCAAGTTGACGCAGTGCTTCTAAGAATGGAAGTGATTCAATATCACCCACTGTTCCGCCTACTTCCACGATAACCACATCATGGCCTTGCGCACCGGCAATCACGCGATCTTTGATTTCATTGGTGATGTGTGGGATAACTTGAATTGTCGCACCTAAATAATCACCACGACGCTCTTTGCGTAATACTTCTGAGTAAATTTTACCTGTCGTGAAGTTATTGCGTTTTGTCATTTTGGTACGAATAAAACGCTCGTAGTGACCTAAGTCTAAATCGGTTTCCGCCCCGTCTTGTGTCACGAACACTTCGCCGTGTTGGGTTGGGCTCATTGTACCCGGATCCACGTTGATGTAAGGGTCTAATTTCATAATAGTCACGTTTAAGCCACGTGCTTCTAAAATGGCTGCCAATGATGCTGCAGCAATACCTTTACCTAACGATGAAACCACACCGCCTGTGACGAAAATATAATTTGTAGCCATAGTGAGAGACCTAAAATGTTGGGATAAAAATGATTATAGCCAATCATCTTTTATGCAAATTTGTGCAGAATACTGAAAAGTGCGGTCAAAAATAAAAGAAAAAGATGATTAGCTATCAAGACGGGAGGATAGTTTACAGGATTTGAGATTTTTATACAATCTTGTCTTGTCAGGAATGTATGAAAATTAAATGGCTTATCATATTCTCCATTCTACGATAGAATACGCCCAAATTTTTTATAAAGAAGAGATGAATTTATGACAAATAAAGCATTAAGCGTGGTGATTTTAGCGGCCGGTAAAGGCACTCGTATGTATTCTGATTTACCAAAAGTCTTGCATAAAGTGGCAGGAAAACCGATGGTCAAACATGTGATCGATACGGCAAATCAATTAGGTGCGGAAAACGTGCATTTGATTTATGGTCACGGTGGCGAATTAATGCGTGAGCGTTTGGCAAATGAAAGCGTGAACTGGGTGTTCCAAGCGGAACAGTTGGGTACAGGACATGCTATGCAACAAGCAATGCCTTTTTTCCGTGATGATGAAAATGTTTTAATGGTGTATGGCGATGGCCCAATGATTACACCGGAAACATTGCAAAAATTAATCGATGCGAAACCTGAAAATGGTATCGCAGTGTTAACGGTCGTATTAGATAACCCAACAGGTTATGGTCGAATCGTACGTGAAAATGGCAAAGTTGTAGGGATTGTTGAACAAAAAGATGCAACGCCTGAGCAACTCAAAATACAAGAGATTAATACAGGTGTGTTAGTTTCAGATGGTGCAAGTTTCAAAAAATGGTTAGCGCGTTTAGATAATAATAATGCACAAGGCGAGTTTTATATTACTGATGTAATTGGCTTAGCTCATCAAGATGGTTGTCCGATTGTAGCTGTTCAAGCAACTGATTTTATGGAAGTTGAAGGGGTAAATAATCGCCTACAATTAGCCAAAATGGAACGCTATTATCAACGTAAACAGGCAGAAAAACTTTTACTTGCAGGCGTGATGTTGATTGACCCTGAGCGTTTTGATTTACGCGGCACATTAGAGCACGGTAAAGATGTTGAAATTGATGTGAATGTAATTGTGGAAGGCAATGTGCGCTTGGGTGACCGTGTAAAAATCGGTGCAGGTTGCGTATTGAAAAACGTGACCATTGGTGATGATGTTGAAATCAAGCCTTATTCTGTTTTAGAAGATGCGACAATTGGTGAGAAAGCGGCGATTGGTCCATTCTCTCGTTTGCGTCCAGGTGCTGAATTAGCCGCTGAAACCCATGTGGGTAACTTTGTAGAAATTAAAAAATCCACTGTAGGTAAAGGCTCCAAAGTCAACCACCTTACTTATGTGGGTGATACTGAAATTGGTGAAAACTGTAACATCGGTGCGGGTGTCATTACTTGTAACTATGACGGTGCGAATAAATTTAAAACAATCATTGGTAACAATGTATTCGTGGGCTCAGATACGCAGTTAGTCGCGCCAGTTACTGTGGCAGATGGTGCAACTATTGGTGCGGGCTCAACGATTACTCAAAATATTGAGAAAGATGAGCTTGTGATTACTCGCGTACCACAACGTCATATTCAAGGTTGGCAAAGACCGGTGAAGAAAAAGTAATTAACATTGCAAGGCGAACCAATGTGTTCGCCTTTTATAATTTGATGCCTTTTGCTTTATAAAGGCTATTCGAGTTGTTAAAATCATCGTCCATTTATAAAGACAGATAATTTCCTATGACAAAAAATAAAACAGGACTTTCATTCCTTTGGTTAAGTGCGGTCGCATTTATCCTCGATTTACTTACTAAATATATTGTGGTGCAACGCTTTGATCTCTATGAAAGCGTGAACTTATTACCCGTTTTTAATTTAACCTATGTGCGTAACTATGGCGCAGCGTTTAGTTTTCTTGCTGAACATGATGGTTGGCAAAAATATTTCTTTATCGTGCTAGCAATCGGGATTTCTTTAATGCTGGCTTACTTTATGAAAAAGAATTCTGCAGAGCAAAAATTACAAAACTCAGCTTATGCACTGATTATTGGCGGTGCGTTAGCCAATATGGTGGACCGTGTGTATAACGGTTTTGTGGTGGATTTCTTAGATTTTTATTGGGATATTTATCATTATCCGGTATTCAATGTGGCAGATATTGCGATTTGTATTGGTGCGGGTTTATTAGCATTAGATGCCTTTAAAGGTGATAAAAAGAGCGGTCAAAAATGAAGATAATTTTAGCCAATCCTCGCGGATTTTGCGCAGGTGTCGATCGAGCCATTAGCATTGTTGAATTAGCGCTTGAAATTCATGGCGCACCGATTTATGTGCGTCATGAAGTGGTGCACAACCGTTTCGTGGTAAATGGTTTGCGTGAGCGTGGGGCGATTTTCGTCGAAGAATTAAGTGAAGTACCAGATGGCGCCATTGTGATTTTCTCTGCTCATGGTGTGTCACAAGCCGTTCGTCAAGAAGCGAAAGATCGTCAGTTAAAAGTGTTTGATGCCACTTGCCCGTTGGTAACCAAAGTACATATGCAAGTGGCACGTGCGAGCCGTAAAGGGACAAAAGCGATTTTGATCGGACACAAAGGCCATCCAGAAGTAGAGGGCACAATGGGGCAGTACAACAACGAGGAAGGTGGTATTTTCTTAATTGAAAGCGTGGAAGATATTGCTCGTTTGCCGGTTAAAGAAAATGATGATTTAACCTTTATGACGCAAACCACACTTTCTCTCGATGATACGGCTGAAACTATCAGTGCATTGAAAGATAAATATCCTGCGATTCAAGGTCCACATAAAAACGATATTTGCTATGCTACAACTAATCGTCAAGAAGCGGTGCGTGAATTAGCGAAACAATGTGATTTAGTGGTGGTTGTAGGCTCTAAAAACTCATCGAATTCTAATCGTTTAGCTGAGTTGGCATCGCGTATGGGCGTGAAATCAAAATTAATTGATGATCCAAATGATGTGGCGGCAGATTGGTTTGAAGGTGTTGAAACAATTGGCGTAACAGCAGGCGCTTCAGCACCAGAAGAGTTGGTGCAATCCGTGATTGCTCGCTTGAAAGAGTTTGGTGCGGATAGCATCGAAGAGCTTCAAGGCTTAGAAGAAAATATGTTCTTTGAAGTGCCAAAAGAGTTAAGAATAAAAGAAGTGAACTAATTCGATTAAAAAAGTGCGGTTAATTTACCGCACTTTTTTTGTGTTATTTTATTTTTTATTGTGCACTTTAAGCCATTTTTGCATTTGTTCAATTTCTGCTTGTTGAGCGTTAATAATATTCTCAGCAAGCTTACGCATCTCAGGATCTTTTCCGTATTTTAATTCAACTTCCGCCATTTTTACTGCGCCAATATGGTGTGGCAACATACCTGCTGCAAAAGCAACATCAGGATCTTGATATTGCGC
>CAUGKJ010000004.1 GCA_959600045.1 uncultured Haemophilus sp. | reverse complement strand
CTTACATCCAAACCAGCAGCATTCATTACATAGAAATTCCATTTTATCTTTTATATCAATGGATTCATGTAATTCTGACCAAACAATCACAGCACTTCCATTGTGAATCTTGTTTAGTAGGTGTTGTTTTTTTTGTTCTAACGAAAATTCGTGTGAACCATAATCGGTACCTTCTCTAAGTACCACACTTTCCACAATGTTTTCTAAGGTTTCGGTTGGCAATTCTTGCCACGGAATAATCATATATTTATCAACTAAAGTCAATTAAGCAAAAAGTGGTTCTAGAAAACGCCATTGCTGTTCAAAACTTTGATTGGCGCCTAAACGGAAGTTTGTGCGGACATAACGCATAAACTGCCCTTCACAAAGGGTCACTAAATGCCCTGCAATAATACGTTCATCAACGTTAAAACCGCGCCCTTCACGTAATTTGCGCATTTGTAAAATATTCACAAATTGCATTTCAAGACGATCAAAAAATTGCGCGACACGAGCCTGTAAAAGTGGCTCTTCAAACATCAATGCATGTCCAGTCAAAATACGGGTTAAACCTGGGTTTTTACGTGCAAAGTCGAGGATCATCTGCATAATGTCACGCACTCGATTCATCGTATTGATTTCATTACGAATTGATGTGGTGATACGGCTAAATAAATTCGCTTCGATATTATCGATCAACGCTTCAAACATTTTGGTTTTACTTGGGAAGTAACGATAAAGAGCCGCTTCTGACACCCCTACTTCTTCCGCTAAACGCGCTGTCGTCATACGCTCCATTCCGCGTTCAGAATGCAGCATATGGGTAAGCACCGTCAACACTTGTTGCCGACGTTCTTTTACCGTACGTTTTTCGATTTTTGGCGGTTTGATTTCCGCGGCAATCTCATCAACTTCTACGAGAGATAATTGTTCTACCATAGTTTATTTTTTACCTGAATGACCAAAACCGCCCTCACCGCGTTCAGTTTCGGTAAATTCGCTGACAATATTGAATTCTGCTTGTACGACTGGCACAAAGACTAATTGCGCAATACGGTCACCAACTTCAATTTTGAACGGTTCATGACCACGATTCCATACTGATACCATGAGTGGGCCTTGGTAATCTGAATCAATTAAGCCCACTAAGTTACCTAATACGATACCGTGTTTATGACCCAAACCAGAACGAGGCAGAATTACCGCTGCAAGGTTCGGATCGGCAATATAAATTGAAAGGCCTGTTGGGATAAGTTTGGTTTCGCCTGGTTGAATTTCAATGCTCTCTTCCAGCAATGCTCGTAAATCCAAACCTGCTGAACCTTCGGTTGCATAGGTTGGTAAAGGAAATTCGTTGCCAATACGGCTATCTAAAATTTTTACATCAATTTTTTTCATGCTTATTTATCCTTTAAAAGAAATCTGTCATACAAAAGTGCGGTCACAAAACCCAATGAATTTTGAGCGTATTTTATTTGTGATAATGCTCAACAATTTCAGTGACTAACACTTCTGCCAATTTATTTTTGTCAGCCAACGGCAACGATTTTTCGCCTATTTTCCAAAAGATCTGCAAGGCATTTTGATCTTGTCCGAATACTTGTCCACCCGATACATCATTGGCACAAATCATATCTAAATTTTTTCGTTGAAGTTTGCTCTTCGCATATTCAGCAACATTTTGCGTTTCAGCTGCAAAGCCTACGACAAATGGACGATCTTTTTCTAAACTTGCCACACTTGCGATAATGTCTGGATTTTTCACCAATTTAAGAGAAAGCTCATCGTTATCATTGGTTTTCTTAATTTTTTGCTCGGCAACTTCCGCAACTCGATAATCTGCTACTGCGGCACAGCCAATAAAGATACGATTTTTGACCGCACTTTCAAGAGAGGCTTGCCACATTTCATGGGCGGTTGTCACATCAATACGATGAACGTTTTTCGGCGTAGCGAGATTAACAGGACCTGCAATTAAGGTAACATTCGCACCACGTTTAGCAAAAGCCTCAGCAATTGCAAAGCCCATTTTGCCAGAGCTGTGATTAGAAATATAACGAACAGGATCGATAGCTTCACGCGTCGGACCAGCTGTAATAGTGACACTTAAATCAGCTAAATCTTGTTGAACATCAAAAAGTGATTGAAGCGACTCAAAAATTTCAGCGGGTTCAGACATTCTCCCTGCGCCCACATCGCCACAAGCTTGAAAGCCACTATTTGGCCCCACAAAGTGAATACCTCGCGCAGAAAGAGCGGTTAAATTTTGTTGTGTAATCGCCTGGCGGTACATTTGCTGATTCATCGCCGGTGCAAGCAAAATAGGGGCACTTGTCGCAAGACAAATCGTACTGAGTAAATCATTTGCCATTCCAACGGTTAAACGCGCAATAAAATCAGCACTGGCTGGCGCAATCACAATCGCATCAGCCCATTTGGCCAGCTCAATATGCCCCATGGCTAATTCAGCTTGAGGATCAAGTAAAGATTGAGAAACCGCATTGCCCGAAATGGCTTGTAGCGTTAAAGGTGTGACAAATTCAGCGGCAGCGGGTGTTAAAGCCACTCGAACTTCTGCGTTAGATTTGCGTAATAAACGAATAAACTCAATGGTTTTATAGGCGGCGATGCCCCCTGTAATCCCGACAACAATACGCTTTCCGCTCAAGCTCATTTGCTACTCCGCTACGACTTAATAGAATGGATATGTTTTGTGTGTTAGTACTTAACAACTTAAGGTCGCCTATTTTACTTCAAATTTCGCCAATAAAAAATTTTATTTTTGCGATCGCGATTCCAAAAATAAAACAGATAAGTCGCAAAGATTGAAAACATCATGAAAATTGACCGCACTTTTTTCTTTTCATTAATTAATATGCAGACAAACTCTCCTTTAATGCCTCGTGAAAAATTGTTGAAATATGGTGTTGAAGCCCTAGAAGATCACGAATTACTCGCTATTTTCTTACGCACAGGGATTAAAGGCTGCCCTGTCATGGAATTATCACATAGCGTGCTACAACATTTTGGCTCCCTGCAAGCCTTATTAAGTGCAGATAAAGAATCCTTTTGCAAAGTAAAAGGATTAGGCATTACGCAGTTTATTCAACTACAAGCCACCACAGAAATGACCAAACGCTACCTCAAGCAAGAATTACTGATAGAGCATGTATTTAGCGATACATCCACGGTAAAACTTTATCTTCAAGCAGAGCTTCATCACGAAGAACGTGAAATTTTCATGGTGTTATTTTTAGATAATCAACATCGTTTGATTAAAAAAGAGCAGTTATTTTTAGGCACAATTAATGTGACGAATGTTTATCCACGTGAAATCATCAAAGAAAGCCTTTATTGTAACGCAGCCGCCTTAATTTTGGCTCACAACCACCCTTCTGGCCTGGCAGAACCAAGCTATTCTGACAAAATGATCACACAAAAAATTATTGAGGCTGCTGAGTTAATGGATATTCGTATTTTGGATCATTTTATTATCGGCAAAGGCACTTGTTATTCTTTTGCAGAGCATAATCTGTTATAGTTTTAGGGAATTTGATGATTTTTTTATCGTTCATTTCTATTTAAAGACGGAAAAATCGCTTTTGGACTTGAGAAATGAAAATAAAGTCAGTATAATTTGCGACCTTTAATATAGTAAGTGGGTCGGATACTGCGACCTGACGAGGAAGCAAGCTTAGTTTTAAGCTTCATTATCCGAACCATAAGCTCGAGCTTATATTTAAATTATTGGAGATTATTATGTCTAGAGTTTGTCAAGTAACAGGCAAGCGTCCAGCTGTGGGTAACAACCGCTCACACGCGTTGAATGCGACACGTCGTCGTTTTCTTCCAAACCTTCACACTCACCGTTTCTGGGTTGAAAGTGAAAACCGTTTCGTGACCTTACGTTTAACTGCGAAAGGTATGCGTATTATCGATAAAAAAGGCATTGATGCAGTGTTAGCTGAAATCCGTGCTCGTGGCGAAAAAATCTAAGGAGCTAAAACATGGCAGCTAAAGGCGCTCGTGAGAAAATCCGTTTAGTTTCTACAGCAGAGACTGGTCACTTCTACACAACTGATAAAAACAAACGTAATATGCCTGAAAAAATGGAAATCAAAAAATTTGATCCAGTAGTGCGTAAACACGTTATCTATAAAGAAGCAAAAATCAAATAATTTTGCTGATTTGAAAAAAGCCCGACATTGTTCGGGTTTTTTTATATCACAAATTCATTACCGAGATTATCTATGCCTGAACTTCCTGAAGTCGAAACAGCCCTACGCGGTGTCACTCCCTATTTAAAAGGTTTTACCATCGAAAAAATTGTAGTGCGCCAACCACAATTACGCTGGGTTGTCTCTCCTGAATTAACAACGCTCAAAAACGTCAAAATTTTAGATACTTCTCGTCGTGCGAAATATCTCATTATTCATACAGAAAAAGGTTACATCATTGGTCATTTTGGGATGTCTGGCTCCGTTCGAATTGTGCCACACGATAGTCCTATTGATAAACATGATCACCTTGATATTGTGATGAATAATGGCAAATTACTACGTTATAACGACCCGAGACGCTTCGGTGCATGGTTATGGACAGAAAGTTTAGATGACTTTCATCTTTTTCTAAAACTTGGTCCTGAACCGCTTTCAGATGAATTTAATGCTGAATACCTTTTTAAGAAATCACGCAAAAAATCGACCGCACTTAAAACCTTTTTAATGGATAATGCTGTCGTCGTGGGCGTAGGAAATATTTATGCCAATGAAACGCTCTTTTTATGTGGTTTGCACCCCATGAAATTAGCCGAAAATCTTACGCGAAGCCACTGTGCCTTACTCGTTGAAACAATTAAAGACGTATTAGCAAAAGCCATTACACAAGGTGGAACAACATTAAAAGATTTCTTACAACCCGATGGTCGCCCTGGTTATTTTGCGCAGGAATTGTTAGTGTACGGAAACAAAGATAAACCTTGCCCTAAATGTGGCACTAAGATTGAAAGCATGATTATTGGGCAACGCAATAGCTTTTATTGCCCTCATTGTCAGAAAAAGAAATAGGCGTTATACACGCCTATTTTTTAGAAAAAGGAACTCCAGAAATGAGAAATTGGCATAGCGAGGAAAAGAGCCGGCAGCATATTCGCCACATGGAACATTTGGATATTACAAATGCGAAAGCCCGCAGCTATCATTAGCATACCGCCTACCGCAGCAAAATCACCTCGCATTTCAGGTGTCACGAAAGGAATAATAAATACCGCAGAATAAGCTAAGATCACTTGAACCAATGTTTGTGGCACAAAAATACTTGCTACAGAAATGCCGAGTGATGTAGCAAAGATCATCGCGGTGAAAAAATCTAAAAAGGATTTCACAATGAGGATATCAAAATTACCACTCATCCCCTCATTCATCGCCCCGAAAATCCCCGTTCCACTAAATGAAAATAAAACTACAATCGCAACAAATTTAGATAAGAACTCTTCTTGGCTATGCATGCTACTTGGCTTATCAGGAAACATCTTTTCAACAATACCTTTGGCTGATGATGCTAGTTTATTGATCCCCTGTTCCAATAAAAGCAACTCGCCAATTATCGTCCCTAATAACATCGATAAAATCATTGCCGGCATATTGGTAGTTTTCGCCACCATCACGATACCCATACCCATGGAGCACAAACCAAAGATTAAGGTTAAATTAGTGCGTAAACGCTCTGGAATGCGCCCACCGAGCACCGCACCGATAACTGCACCACTGATAATCGCTAGTGCGTTGATATAAGGTCCGATAATCATATTCTTCTCCGAGTTGACTCACCCTATTATACGAAAAACGCGATGAAAATCGACCGAACTTTTGGCAATAAAAAAGGCATGGTTTCCCATGCCTTTTGTTTATTAACGATAAATTACCAGTGGTAACCTGCGCCTACTGCTACACCCACTTTACCTTGAGTATCGCTAGTACCGGCTAAACGAATAATAATTTTACCGTTATCTGAAATACGTGACATACCTAATGCCACTGCATTTTGACCTTGATAATTACCCGCTGCCACAGATACCATGCTCTTACCTGGAATGTAAGCTTGTGGTAATTGAGACGCCGCTAACGCGCTTGCTGTGCCTGCATTTACACGTTTACCTAACTTGTTCACTTGACCATTTAACTTATTGATCTTGTTGTTCATGTCAGCTTTTACTTCGTGTAATTGGCTGCCGTTTACCGCATCAGTACTGTCTGCTGCAATGCGCCCTGGCGCAACATTGGTAATTTGTTTATTACCTGCATCAATACCATTTTTAGTCATACTTGGACCATTTTTAATGGTTACACCATTGCTATCAATCACAGTATCGCCCGCAGTGAATTTGTTTGCAGTTACGCTTTCCACTTTAAGGTTTTTCTTGATACCTACACGAATATTGCCGCTCTTATCAATGTTGGTCATCACATTATCGCCACCATCAAACTCACTCCAGTTTGTGTTGCTATCTGCGCCTTTCACATTGATTTGGCTATTTAATTTCGCACTGTAAACATCGCCTACGTTTGCGCCAAATTTTAAGCCATCGCTTAATGTTGCGATAGTTTCACCACCAAAGTTCATACGATTTGGTGTCTTACCATCAAGATTTGGTGCTGCATCTTTACCACTTACCACTGTAATTGGGGTTGAATTATCACCTTCTCCAAGATTGATTGTGGTCGTGTTAACGGTTGCAGCCGTCACATTTTCAGCTTTTAAATCTTTGGTAGTAGAAATAGTGAAATTCATGCCATCTTGCTTAATTTTGACATTTTGTCCAGCAATATAAGTCACGGTATTACCTGGGCTTACCTTTTGAACAGTTTCACCTTCAGCTTCACCACCGTCTTTATTCACAGTGACATTCCAACCAGAATTATTGATTGCATTTGCAACTGTGGTTGCATTCACCAATTTAGAGCCATCTACAGGTGTATCAATTTTTCCTGTTGTATTAGGTGTTAAATCAGTGGTCGCTACAGCTTTATAAAGTTGGCTACCGTTTATCGCATCTTTGCTATTAGCATCAACAGCGCCATCTGCAACATTAGTGACTTTGTTTCCACCTGCATTCACGCCAGCATTAGAGATTGATACAGTTTTATTTGGATCTTTAACTGAACCATCTGCATTCAAGTTATCCGCTTTATTAACTGCAACACCTGCTGGAGTGATTTTTGTTACATTACCTGCAGCATCTTTAAATTCAGCACTATTTAACCCTTTTAAGTCTTTCGCTAACTGAACTTCTAATGTATCAGCACCATCTGCTTTAACATTGATATTACCTGCTGCTGATTTAAAGTCTTTTGAGGCTGCTTCATCAATACCTTCACCTTTGATTTTAACCAAGGTGTTCAGTTTATGTTTATTTACTGTGCTTTCATTATTACCAGTAAATTTCAAGCCGTCATTTAAAGTGGCAACACTTTCACCATTCACTTCTAAACGCGGTTTATTCTCTTCACCATCAACCCCTGCCGGCCCTTCAACTGTCTTAAGAGTTAATGGGTTTGCACCAGCTTTACCCGCTAGACCGATTGAGCCATCTTTTCCATTAATTGAAACAGAAGAACCATCTTTACCTTTAACATCTAATGAGCCATCAGTACCTGGTTTCCCATCCTCTGATTTTTCGCCTAGTGTCATATTATCTGATGTTGCAATTTCATAACCATTTGCAATTTGGGTTACTTGAATATTTTTACCTTGGTTAATAACAAATGTTTCATTGCTCGTAATACGTTTATCTGCCTCAGAAAGATCTGGTTTCACAGTACCATTCGTCGTTAAATTAAAGCCCATACCATCAATTTTCTTATTGATTGTATCGCCTAATGAATATAATTGACTACCATTCACTGCATCTTTGCTATTGGCATTAACATCACCATTTGCAACATTGGTAACTTTATTACCCGCAGCATCAATGCCAGTTTTAGTAACACTCGGGCCACCAGCAATTTTTAAACCATCATTGTTAATGGTTGTATCGCCTGCTTTTAAGCCATCTTTTGTTAAAGCAACATCATCACCAACTTTTACACCATCGTTATTTAAAACGGTATCACCAGCTGTTACGCTATCAACTTTGATGTCTTTGTTTAATTTAACTGTAACTTGATCACCTGATGCATTAGTTTTAATGTTGTCATCACCGTTAATCGCAACGGTTGAACCTAATTTTTCCACATTAGTTGAACCGCTATCACCGTTAAAAGTTAAACCTTTAGTGGTAACTGTAGTATTTGCATTAACACCTTTTTGAATATCATCTTTTGTTGCTTGAGAAAGATCCACCGCATAATCTGTTACTTCTACACCATTAGCATTTGTTGTGCCATTAGGTGTGACAGAAACTGCAGTTGAACCATTTGAAACAGAGGCTGAAACTTCTTTTGCAGAACTTACAGCATCGATTTTCTTACGAGTTGCATCATCAATTTTAACTTCAATACCATTGCCAGTTGCAACTGTCGTTAAACCATTTGAACCTGTGATATTTAAAGATTGAGTTGCGAGATTAACCGCTCCAGTCCCCGTATTACCAGCTGTAGTTAAGTTAACCGCTTCGATCGCTTTAAATGCACTATAAAGTTGCGAACCATTGATTGCATCGGTTGAAGTGCCAGAAACGTTACCTGGTGCTAAATTAATAAGCTGACGTTCATACCCCTCTTTACCGATAGAAACAACGTCTCCAGCAATGACTTTCTTACCACCTGCCCACGAATAAGTGTTACCTAAAAAAGTATAAGATTCGAGAGCTTTACCTTCCCTATCAGTGGCAGAACCACCACCGAGCGCAACAGAGTTTGAAAGCGTTGCATTAGCTCCTGTACCAACAGCGACAGCATTCGTTTTTTGAGCTGCAGCCAATGCACCTAATGCTAATGAAAGATCCCCTGATCTTGTTTTTGTTCCTAATGACACAGCAGCCTCACCAGCAATCGTATTCACCCAACGGGGATTTTGAAGGTTTTCCCCTGTTAAATCTCTAAACGCATTTTGAACAGTGCCTGTTTTATCTTTGCCATTAGTATCTATATAGGTTGTTTGTGCACCTGAAGCTAAATCAGTATCATCCCCACCAATCGCAACCGATGCATTACCATAAGAAATAACATTACCGCCAATCGCAATTGATTGATCGCCTCGAGCCCATGCACCCTCAGTAATAGAATTACCACCATATTTAGCCGCTTTATCAGCGTTAATGCCAGCTCCAATAGCAATAGACTGGTTTACTCGTACAACAGAAGTGCTATCGCCAACCTGAGCATTTTGACCGATGAGAATATTACGACTACCCGCTGTTCCACCATAATTTCCTGTGCCATCACCAATCAGCACACTATTGGCATAACGACCATTTACATCACTACCAATTGCTAATGTTTTTTCTTGAGATACCGTTACATTATTACCAATTGCAAATGAAGTTTTGCCAGATACATTGATATCATTACCAATTGCGGCAGATTTCAGATTTGACACACTGATGTTATTACCAATTGCAGATGCATTCATATGCGACACATTGATATTATTACCAATTGCATTAGAGTTTGCATGAGCCACTTTAATATTGTTCCCCATGGCTAATAAATTATTATAAGCATGGTTTTCAAGAGTAATATTATTTCCCGTCGCGCTAGAATTTGCACTCAATACAGTTACATTATTACCTGAAGCACTAGAGTTTGCTTCTGATACTGTTACATTATTACCTGAAGCACTGGAGTTTGCTCCTGATACAGTTATATTATTACCTGAGGCACTAGAATTTGCTCCTGATACAGTTACATTATTCCCTGTTGCAGTAACATGTGATTTTGTAACGGTTATATTATTACCAATCGCCTTGGAGTTTTGTCCCGTAGAAGTAACATTTGCAGAATTACCAATCGCTGTAGAGTTTTCTCCTAATGCTTTAGTATTTGCATCCCCTATACCAATAGCCGTTGCTACAACATTATTAGGAACAACATCGCCATCATGCACTTGAGCCTGTGCCGGCATCATCATCGCAGATAAAGAAAGTGCAAATGCTGAAAGTTTAAAAAGAGAAGACAAACGTGTTTCGCTTGTTACACGTTGTTCGGAGTTTGAAGAAGCTTTTACGGCTCCTTTCGCTAATTCTGATGTCACGACGAAAGATTGTGTCGTTTTGTTCCAAATAATCTTAAATACTTTGTTCATAAAAAAGTTCTCCCAAGTTAAATAGATTTAGGTATTCATCACATCCCAACAAATAATAGAACAAGCTGGGGAAAAATAAGGTTCTTGGAGTATAGCTGACTCATCTATAAGATCAAGAAAATGATCGCTTTTTATACCATTTTTCACAAGAAATTTACATTTTCTATGCAAGGTATCGTTTGCGTAAAAAGAATGCTCATTAAAATTAGGTCAAAGTCAGTAATAATGAGCATGGAATCGTCTTTATATAAGTCAAAAACAATGTAAAAGTTGACCGCACTTTTTTCTCTTAATATGCAACTCACTTACCACTTCCCTAATCCCTATATACCCATTTAGAAGTATTTTTATTTTAAAGTTTGATCAACCTCAAACTTTTGGAAGATAACCTTAGAAAAACTACTACTTTTTGGTATCTTATGCTTGCACTGAACTATTTTTATGAGTGAATTCAAAAGCTTAATAGGAATTGTTTGCATTTAAAATTGTTTCTTTATTCTTTCCTAATGGAGTGATTATCGTGAACGCATTGAGAAAAAGCCTTGTTTTGGCCACTTCTTTCGCAGCTTTAGGTGTGTATAACTCAGCGATGGCTGAAATGGTGTACAAACCTCTTGAACAACCTGTGGAAGCACCAAACCCTAATTTAAAAATCGAAGCAGTGAATGAAAAATTTGCTGAGAAATATCCTAGCCAATTCAATTCGTGGAAAGCGACTGAAAAAGGTGACAAAATTATCTACGCCGACGAACAAGATCCTCGTTTAATCGTGTTATGGGGCGGCTATTCTTTTGCAAAAGAATATAACGCACCTCGTGGTCACGTTTATGCAGTAGAAGATGTACGTAATATTTTACGTACTGGTGCGCCCAAAAATGCAAATGATGGCCCACAACCAATGGCATGTTGGACTTGTAAAGGTCCAGACGTTCCTCGTTTAATTGCAGAATGGGGTGAAGATGGTTACTTTGGTGCCAAATGGGCTAAAGGTGGACCAGAAATTGTCAACTCGATCGGTTGTGCTGACTGTCACGACACCACATCAAAAGACTTTGCAGAAGGCAAACCTGCATTACGTATTGCTCGTCCACACGTTCTTCGTGCATTAGATCACTTAAATAATGCACTTCAAGCAAAAGCAAAAGCTGAAGGTAAAGAACAAGCTAACTTAAGCTTTAACACAGCTGCTCGCACTGAAAAACGTGCTGAAATCTGTGCAAACTGTCACGTTGAATACTACTTCGCGGGCGACTTAAAACAAGTAACCTACCCGTGGAACAACGGTCAAACTGTTGATGACATCGAAAAATACTACGATGATATCGGCTTCAGTGACTGGACTCACTCTCTTTCTAAAGCACCAATGTTAAAAGCGCAACACCCTGACTTTGAAATTTGGTCTTTAGGTATGCACGGTAAAAACGGCGTAACTTGTATCGACTGTCACATGCCTAAAGTACAAGGTAAAGACGGTAAAGTTTACACCGATCACCAAATCCAAAACCCATTCGATGCATTTGATACCACTTGTGCAAACTGTCACGATCAAAGCAAAGAAAAACTTAAAGACATCGTTGCTTCACGTAAAAAAGAAGTGAAAGATGTAATGGGTCGTTTAGAAGATCAAGTTGTTCGTGCTCACTTTGAAGCGAAAGCGGCATGGGATGCAGGTGCAACTAAAGAAGAAATGGAACCTGCTTTAATGGATATCCGTCACGCTCAATGGCGTTGGGACTACGCAGCAGCAAGCCACGGTGGTCACATGCACGCACCTGATGTAATGCTTCGCGTATTAGGTTCTGGCATAGACAAAGCAGCGGATGCACGCGCTAAACTTGCAGCAATCTTAACTAAACACGGCGTGAAAACTCCGGTTGAAGTACCAGATATTTCTACAGCTGATAAAGCATGGAAAGTAATGGGTATCGATATCGAGAAAGAACGTCAAGCGAAAAAAGAATTCTTAGAAACTGTTGTACCTCAATGGGTAAAAGAAGCGAAAGCCAATGGCAAATTAGCTGAAGATACCGCAACAAAACAATAAAAAAAGAACCGCACTTTGTAACTAAAGTGTCGAAGTGCGGTCATTTTTAACCATATATTTGAGGTAATCAGAATGAATTTAACTTCTTTAATCAGCAAATCGGCAAAATCCCTTGCATTGCTTGCAATGCTTGCGGCAATGCCAATGGCTGCAAGTGCGGAAGAGATGGCAAAAACACCTGCCTCTCAACTCACTTATGAGCCACAATTGGATAACCAACGTGATCCAAACCAATATTGTGCAAAATGTCACAAATTTGACCAAGTTGATAAAAACCAAACTTTAGATCAATCTGGTGGTGAATTACACTTTGGTAAATTCCACGGCGCACACTTAAATCAAAAAAGCCCTAACACAGGTAAACCGATTAACTGTGTAAACTGTCACGGTAATATTTCGGAAGATCACCGTCGTGGTGCAAAAGATGTGATGCGTTTTGATGGCGATATCTTTGGTGATAAAAAACCAATGTATACTGCGCAAGAACAAAACCAAGTTTGTTTTGCTTGTCACCAACCTGCAAAACTTCGTGAAAAACTTTGGGCGCACGATGTTCACGCAATGAAATTGCCTTGTGCAAGCTGCCACACATTACACCCGAAAGATGATGCGATGAAAGGTATTCAACCGAAAAATCGTGTGAAACTTTGTGTAGATTGCCACGGCGAACAACAAAAACGCAAAGCGGCAAAAGATACACAATCACAAACGCAATCAACCGAACAAAAGGATAAATAATGACAGCTTGTTCACGCCGAAACTTTGTTTCCGGCATGGGGGCATTAATCCTTATGACGGGGACATCAGTCACCTCTTTAGCGAAAGAGGAAAAGGCGGATAAACCGAAACGCTATGCAATGGTACACGACGAAACAGCTTGTATCGGCTGTACCGCTTGTATGGATGCTTGTCGTGAAACAAACCACGTTCCTGAAGGCGTTTCACGTTTGGAAATTCTCCGTAGTGAACCTTACGGCGAATTCCCAAATCAAGAATACGAGTTTTTCCGTCAATCTTGCCAACACTGTACAAACGCCCCTTGTGTGGCTGTTTGTCCAACCGGTGCATCATTTATTGATCCTGAAACAGGTATCGTTGATGTAACTAAAGATCTTTGCGTGGGTTGCCAATACTGTATCGCAGTTTGTCCTTATCGCGTACGTTTCATTCACCCAGTACACCGTACTGCGGATAAATGTAACTTCTGTCGCGATACAAACTTAGCAGCTGGCAAACAACCTGCTTGTGTAGAAGCTTGTCCAACCAAAGCATTAACCTTTGGTGATATGAATGACCCAAGCAGCGAAGTTTCCCGCAAAGTGAAAGAAAAACCGGTTTATCGCACGAAAGTGGAATTAGGTACTCAACCAAATCTTTACCATATTCCATTCCAACACGGGGAGCCAAGAAGATGACATTAGATTATCCTGTTCCGTTTCACACACCTAATTTGGTGTGGGATTCAACAATCGCTATCTATTTGTTCTTACTTGGTATTTCTTCCGGTGCAGTACAATTAGCGATTGCTTATAAACGTAGTCACAAATTAGAAAATCCTAGCAAAAACTGGATTATCCGAGCGGCCGCCGTTTTAGGTTCTGTGCCAACATTAATTGGTTTAACCCTGTTAATTTTCCACTTGGCACGTCCTTGGACATTCTGGAAATTGATGTTTAACTATCAATTCAACTCTGTAATGTCTATGGGGGTAATGTTATTCCAAGTTTATATGCTGTTCTTGGTATGTTGGTGTGCGGTTATCTTCAAAGAAGATATCATGGCGTTCATTCAACGTTTTATGCCAAAACTTGGCTTCGTCGGTAAAATTATCAATGTATTAGAACGTTTAACTGGTCCTGTAGAAGTTATTCTCTTCATCTTAGCCGCTGTGCTAGGGGCTTATACTGGTTTCTTACTTTCAGCATTGATCAGTTACCCAATGTTGAATAACCCTGTTCTACCAGCGTTATTCCTGGCTTCTGGTACCTCTTCAGGTATCGCAGCAACCTTCTTGTTTATCCTCATTGCAGGTAAATTAAAAGGTGATAGCCATGAATCACACTTCATTCATAAATTTGAAGTGCCAATTATGGTGACTGAACTTGGTTTATTAATCTGTTTCTTTGTTGGTCTACACTTCGGTGGTGGTCAGAAAGTGGTTGCATTACACAATGCACTTTCCGGCTTCTGGGGTGCAGTGTTCTGGATTGGGGTATTCTTAATTGGTATCATCATTCCTCTACTTGCGAATCTTGCAGTAAAAGACAACTTAAAATACAACAAGAACTTTATTATCCTTGTGTCAATCTTCGACTTAATCGGGGTTCTCTGCTTACGTTACTTCATCTTGTATGCAGGACAACTTACCGTTGCGTAAGGATAAACTTCTTATTTAATCAAAAGGCGTATACAATACGCCTTTTGTTTATTTAAAAGACTAAAGTGCGGTTAATTTTACGTATGTTTTTCATGCTTAAAATTAACCTTATTTTGTCAAATACAACTATTAATACTGAAGAATACTATGCTCCCCGAATTCGGATTTCTATCACTACTCTTCGCTACTACCGCAGCACTCTTACTTTCTATCGTGCCACAAATTGGTATTTGGCGAAATAAACCCTCTCTCACCAACACAGCTTGGGGATTAAGTTATTGCTTCGGTATTTTTACGAGCGTTTCAATCGGTATTCTTGCCTACTCTTTTGCAACAGATGACTTCACTTTGGAATACGTGGCAGCGCACTCCAATTCTCAACTACCAACATTTTTCAAAGTCGCCGCCACCTGGGGGGGACATGAAGGCTCAATTTTATTTTGGCTTTTCACATTAAGTCTTTGGTTAGTGGCTTTTGCCTTTTTCTCTCGCAAAAATGACCGCACTTTTTCTGCACAAACCCTTTCTTTACTCGGCTTAATTTGTCTTGGGTTTGCTATTTTTATTTTGTTCTACTCCAATCCATTTGGACGTGCATTTCCTGCCCCTGCAGAAGGGCGAGATCTCAATCCAATGCTGCAAGATATTGGCTTAATTTTCCATCCGCCGCTTTTATATGTGGGTTATGTGGGCTTTGCTGTTAACTTTGCCATGTCAATTTCTGCCTTAATCTTTAATCGTTCTGCACAAGTAATTGCGCGTGCGATGCGAGCTTGGGTTCTCGTTTCTTGGTTATTCTTAACGTTAGGGATCGTTCTCGGTGCCTGGTGGGCATATTACGAATTAGGCTGGGGTGGCTGGTGGTTCTGGGACCCTGTAGAAAACGCCTCACTTATGCCATGGTTATTAGGACTTGCACTTTTACACAGCTTAATGGTGACTGAAAGACAAGGCATGTTTAGCTACTGGACAACACTCTTTTCCCTACTCGCTTTTGCATTTAGTGTATTAGGCACATTTATTGTCCGTTCAGGTGCATTAACCTCTGTTCATGCTTTTTCTTTAGATAGCTCCCGTGGTTATGTACTATTACTTATTTTCTTCTTATTGACTGTCGGCTCACTCAGTTTATTTGCCCTACGCACAAATACCAATGAAAGTGCGGTCAAATTTCCACTCATTTCTAAAACTGGGGCTATTTTAGGTTTAAACATCGTATTGGCCGTCGCCACCGTCAGTACCTTCTTAGGCACCTTCTATCCGATGCTATTCCAAGCCATGAATTGGGGAAGTATTTCTGTGGGGGCCCCTTACTTTAATAGTATTTTCTTGCCATTGCTCACGTTAGTGCTTTTTGCGATGGCGGCGACGCTTTGCTTAAGCTGGTTTAAATCAGACAAAAAACGCTTTTTCAAACGTCTGTTATTACTTATTCCCGCTGCAGTAATTGCTTATGGCATGATTTGGAACGCGTTGCAAAATGATGACGCATTACGTTTCCATTTCTTTGCTTATGTATTACTCACCCTCGCTATTTGGGTATTATTCGTCACCTTATGGCAAAATTGGACAAAAGTAAGACTTGCCTATTTCGGGATGATTCTTGCACACTGCGGCGTGGCGATTGCCACAATGGGTGCCGTAATGAGTAGTTACTTTGGTAGTGAATTAGGTGTTAGACTCGCACCACAACAAAGCCAACAATTAGGTCAATTTGAATTCCACTACGATCGTTTTTCTAATGAAATTGGGCCAAACTTTACCGCCGAAGTCGCTTTCTTTAGCGTGTCAAAACAAGGCAAACCTTACGCTGAAATTGTACCGGAACGCCGTTATTATGATGTTCGAACTATGACCATGAGTGAAGTAGGGTTAGATGCTGGCTTTTGGGGCGATTTATACATTGTTATGGGGGATAACTTAGGCAAAGGCGAGTTCACATTCCGATTGCATTACAAACCGCTTATTCGCTGGTTATGGCTCGGGGGCATTTTAATGGCACTTGGCGCATTATGTTCAGCCATCAATTTGAAGAGAAAACGTGATGAATAAAAAGTTTATTTTGTTTTTACCGCTGATTTTGTTATTGAGTATTTGCTTACTGCTTTTTGTTGGCTTACACAAAGATCCAAAACAAATTGCCTCAGCACTCATTAATAAGCCTGTGCCAGAATTCTATCAAGCGAATTTGCTTGAACCGAGTCAAATCGTCAGCCCAAGAGATTTCCCGAAAAAACCTTTTCTACTTAATGTGTGGGGAAGTTGGTGTGGCTATTGCCAACAGGAACACCCTCTTTTGATGGAAATTTCAAAAGAAGTGCCAATTGTGGGCATCGACTATCGTGACAAACCACAAAACGGTATTGCAATGCTCGAACGCATGGGCAATCCATTTATACTCACTATTGACGATAGCCGTGGTGAATTTGCGATGCAATTAGGCGTAGATGGCGCACCAGAAACCTATGTCGTCGATGAGCACGGCATGATCCGTTATCGTCATTCTGGCTATATGGATCGCGAAGCATGGCTCACTGAGATCAAACCAAAACTTGATGAATTAACTAAAAAGTAAAATGAAAAAATTAACCCGATTTCTGACCGCACTTTTACTGACGTTTGCCCTTTTTGCTCACGCAGAA
The DNA here is from genome assembly GCA_959600045.1 of uncultured Haemophilus sp. Lineage (GTDB taxonomy): Bacteria > Pseudomonadota > Gammaproteobacteria > Enterobacterales > Pasteurellaceae > Haemophilus_D. The sequence goes on along the minus strand of CAUGKJ010000004.1, from coordinate 970 downwards.
ATGGTGGATACCTATGCGTTTAAAAACCAAGCCGATCGTACTCGTGCTGTTGAACTGGCAAAATCCTTACGCTGCCCACAATGTCAGAATCAAAACTTAGTTGAGTCCAATTCACCAATTGCTTATGACTTACGTATTGAAGTCTATAAAATGGTGGATGAAGGAAAAACGAATCAGCAAATTATCGACACTATAAGCCACCTTTCCAATGGAATACAGCACTCCTCTGGTTATTACCTATTTTGCTATTAATTGGGGCTTTTGCATTAATTTTATTTTCTACTAAAAAATCAGAAGGCGAGCCAAAACAACTCGAAAATCAACCTCATAGTGCTCCTAAAGAAGAAAAAAGTGCGGTCAAATTTGAAACCAAATCCGCCATTTGGGTCTTTGCTATTTTATTAATTCTTCCCTTAAGCTATTACTTCTCCCTTGATCGTTTTGAACGTGTTCAACAAGGCGAAAAAGAGATGCTTGAGCTTGCCAATAAAAAAACAGATACATCAATGGTGCATCAAAAAGAAGATATGGTGCTCAAAATTCAAAATAAAATTCGAGAAGATGTAAATAACCCTGAGCTTTGGGCTCAGCTAGGTGATGCCTACATGCAAAATGATGAATTTGATCATGCGCTCATCGCCTATAGCAATGCAGAAAAAATTTCAGGCACAACCCCGGCTATTTTAGGCCTCAAAGCGACCGCACTTTATTATCAAGCAGGTCAAAATATCACACCACAAATCCAGCAAATAATGGATGAGGCGTTAAAACAAGATAAACATGAAATCTCGGTAATCACATTATTGGCGACTGAAGCTTTTAAAAATCACGAAGCTGAAAAAGCCAAAGCTTATTGGCAGCAATTATTAGACTCGGGTAATACAGCCGTGGATCGTCGTACTGTTATCCAACGAATCAAAATGATAGACTATTTTGAAAAAGGACAAACCTCACAATAAGCTATGTCTCA
>CAUGKJ010000003.1 GCA_959600045.1 uncultured Haemophilus sp. | reverse complement strand
CGTCAGGCATTGACCGAAGCGCTGGTGGATTATGAGGGCTCTTTGGTGGTGGTTTCCCATGATCGTCACTTACTACGTAATACCGTGGAAGAATTCTATTTGGTACACGATAAAAAAGTGGAAGAATTCAAAGGCGACTTAGAGGATTATCAAAAATGGCTTAACGAACAAAACAGTGCACCAGAAAATAAATCCTCGGAGAAAAATGACGACAATGAAAATTCCATGCAAAATCGCAAGGAACAAAAACGTCGTGAGGCCGAACTTCGCCAACAAACTGCACCTCTTCGTAAACAAATCTCTCAATTGGAGGAAAAAATGAATAAACATTCTTCCAAACTTGCGGAGATTGAAAACCAATTGGCAGATTCCGAACTATACAGTGCAGAAAATAAAGAAAAATTGACCGCACTTTTGGCACTGCAAGTAGAGGTGAAGAAAGCATTGGAAGAAGTCGAAATGGATTGGTTAGCGGTCCAAGAAGAATTGGAAGTAATGCTACAAGCATAGGGACAGCGTATGAGTCAAAGTCTTTTCCAACACACAAAACACGAAGAATATTGCCCACAATGCGGCGCGCCTCTGCAAATGAAACAGGGTAAAAAGGGACTGTTTTTAGGTTGTACCGCATATCCCGCCTGTGATTATTTGCGCCCCTTGCATAAGGTGGAACATAAGGTGTTGAAAGAGCTTGATGAGACCTGCCCGCAATGTGGCAATCCACTCCAACTCAAACAAGGTGCCTTTGGCATGTTCATCGGTTGTAGTCATTATCCCGATTGTGATTTTGTGGTGCATGAGCAACAGGATGAAGAACAATCTATAGACTGCCCGGAATGCCATAAAGGACATTTGGTTGCCCGTCGCGGACGACAAGGGAAAATCTTTTATGGTTGCGATAACTTTCCCCATTGTAAATTTTCCTTGCCGGCAAAACCCTATGCCATGCCTTGTCCACAATGCCATTTTCCACTTGCGCTATTAAAAAGTGAAAATGCCGAACAGCAAGTGTGGCAGTGTGCGAATAAAGGCTGTCGACATATTTTTGAGAACGAAAAATGAATGTACAACAAATTGCCACCCGTTTAATGCAAGACGAAGTCGTTGCCTATCCTACTGAGGCGGTATTCGGTTTGGGCTGTAATCCACTAAGTGAAAGTGCGGTCAGAAAATTGCTTGATTTAAAACAACGTCCGATTGAAAAAGGCCTTATTTTAGTCGCGCCGAGCTTGCATTTTTTGCAGCCTTTTGTTGATTTTTCCCATTTGTCTGACGAACAGCTTGCACGCTTACAGGCACAATATGAACATCCAATCACCTGGGTGGTGCCGGCAAAGGCAGAAGTCCCTCATTTTCTGACGGGGCAATTTAATAGCATTGCGGTGCGTTTATGTACTCATCCTGCCGTCAAAGCCCTATGCGAAGAAACAGGCTTTGCCCTCACCTCGACCAGCGCGAACTTAACTGGTTTATCACCTTGCCGCAGCGCAGATGCTGTGCGTTCCCAATTTGGGGCAGATTTCCCTGTGCTTGATGAAGCAGTCGGCCAAGCACAAAATCCATCGGAAATCCGCGATTTGCTCACAAACCAACTATTCAGACAAGGATAAGATATGCAGCACTATGCCGTTTGGGGCAATCCGATTGCCCAAAGTAAATCCCCGTTGATTCATCGCTTATTTGCCAAGCAAACCCAACAAACGATGGAATATGTTGCCAAATTAGGTAACCTTGAGGATTTTGAGCAGCAATTACAGGCCTTTTTTGCTACAGGAGCGCAAGGTTGCAATATCACCGCACCATTTAAAGAACGCGCCTATGCGATCGCCGAAGAACATAGCGAACGGGCGAAACTGTCAGAAGCCTGCAACACACTAAAAAAATTATCTAACGGTAAACTCTATGCGGACAATACCGATGGTATTGGGTTAGTGACGGATTTACAACGCTTAGGTTGGATTCAGCCTCAACAACGCATTTTAATTTTAGGTGCCGGCGGGGCAACCAAAGGAGTATTACTGCCTTTATTGGAAGCACAACAGCAGATTGTCTTGGCTAACCGCACCCTAGAAAAAGCGCAACAACTGGCAGATAAGTTCAAGCCTTACGGCACAATTGAAGCTGTCGCGATGGATGCGATTCCCGCGCAAACCTACGATTTAGTAATCAATGCAACTTCGGCCGGATTAAGCGGGCATACCGCCGCCGTTGATGCCTCAATCTTATCATTAGCCCGAGCTTGCTATGACATGCAATATGCCAAAGGTGGTGACACGCCTTTTATTGCCTACTGTAAATCCTTAGGTCTGAATAATGTCAGCGATGGTTTTGGTATGTTGGTGGCGCAAGCCGCCCATTCATTCTATTTGTGGCGAGGGGTGATGCCCGATTTTGTCACAATCTATGAACAACTCAAAAAGGATATGGCATGAGTATAAGATGCCCTTGGGTGGGTGAACTTCCAATTTATATCGACTACCATGACAAGGAATGGGGCAAGCCACAATTTGATAGCCAAAAGCTGTTTGAAAAAATCTGCTTAGAAGGGCAACAAGCGGGACTTTCATGGATAACTGTATTGAAAAAACGTGAAGCCTATCGAGCAGCATTTTATCAATTTAATCCTGCCAAAATCGCGCAAATGACCGAGCAGGATATTGATCGTTGCATGGAGAATACCGGGCTTATTCGCCATCGAGCAAAACTGGAAGCTATTGTAAAAAATGCCAAAGCCTATCTAGCCATGGAAAAGTGCGGTGAAAATTTCAGTGATTTTGTGTGGTCGTTTGTGAATCATCAACCGATTATTAATGATGTCCCTGATATTTCTGTGGTGCCCGCTAGAACTGAAATCTCAAAAGCAATGTCAAAAGCGTTGAAGAAACGTGGTTTTGTCTTTGTTGGGGAAACCACATGTTATGCCTTTATGCAATCTATGGGGTTAGTTAACGACCATATAAATGGCTGTTGTTGTAAGTGATATTCCAGTATAATCCCCCTAATTTCATCTGAATAAGAACTGAATTATGAATAAAAAATATACCTTAATTTCAATCTCAATTCTGACCGCACTTTATAGTCAACAAAGTTTGGCCGATCTGCATTCTCAATGTTTGCTTGGTGTGCCTCACTTTACTGGGGAAGTTGTGAAAGGTGATGTCAATAACTTACCAGTTTATATTGAAGCAGATAAAGCAGAGATTAATCAGCCAACTCAGGCGATTTATCAAGGTAATGTGGATTTGAAACAAGGAAACCGCCATTTGGTAGGGAATTCAGTTGAAGTCAAACAAACAGGTGAGGGCAATCAAACTCAACGCTGGGCTTATTTGCGAGGCGGATTTGATTACAAAGATAATCAAATTAATCTATTAGGTAATGATGCGAGTTTTAATTTAGATAGCAAAAACGGTAACGTCACCGATGCAGACTACCAACTTGTAGGACGTCAAGGTCGCGGTAAAGCACAAGAAATTGAGTTAGGTGATGATTACCGCTTAATGAAAAACGCGACATTTACCTCTTGTTTACCCGACGATAATGCGTGGGCGGTAGATGCCTCTGAGATTCGTCAGCACGTCAAAGAAGAATATGCCGAATTTTGGCATGCACGTTTTAAAGTATTAGGTGTGCCGGTATTCTATACCCCTTATCTGCAATTACCGATTGGTGATCGCCGTCGTTCAGGTTTATTAATGCCAACAGTCGGTCATTCTAGCCGTGATGGTTATTGGTATAAACAACCAATTTATTGGAACATTGCACCAAATTACGATGCCACATTTGCACCAAAATATATGTCACGCCGTGGCTGGCAATTAAATGGTGAATTCCGTTATTTGACACCAGTTGGTGAAGGTAAACTTGCGGGAGAATATTTAGGACGTGATCGTTATGATGAATATACTAGCGATAGCCGTAAGCGTCATTTATTCTATTGGAAACATCATTCTTCTTTTCTTGAAAACTGGCGTTTAAATATCGATTACACAAAAGTGAGCGATAAACGTTATTTTACCGATTTTGATTCCGATTATGGTAGCAGTACTGATGGTTACGCAAACCAATATGCTCGTATTGCTTACTATAAACCAAATTACAACTTTGCGATTTCTGCGCGTCAATTCCAAATTTTTGATGAAGTTTCTGTGGGGCCTTACCGTGCAATGCCACAAATCGACTTTAATTATTACAAAAATGATTTGGCGAACGGTTGGGTAGATTTCAAGTTATTCTCACAAGCAGTACGTTTTGATAATGATAGTACCTTGATGCCGACAGCATGGCGTTTTCATGTTGAACCAAGTTTGGCAACAGCGATGTCAAATAAATATGGTAGCTTGAATATTGAGACTAAACTTTACGCGACCCATTATAACCAGAAAAAAGGCTCTTCTTCTTCGGCGGAAGACGTACAAAAATCGGTAAATCGTGTATTGCCACAATTAAAAGTAGATTTACAAACGGTTTTAGCGAGCAATAAAACTTTATTTGATGGTTATACGCAAACGCTTGAACCTCATGTTCAATATCTGTATCGACCATACAAAGATCAAAGTAATATTGGTTCAAAACGTGTAAATAATTACCTTGGTTTTGGTTATGATTCTGCGCTAGTTCAACAAGATTATTATTCTTTGTTCCGAGATCGTCGTTATAGTGGTTTAGACCGTATTTCATCAGCAAACCAGGTGACAGTTGGGGGAACAACTCGTTTTTATGATAAAAATGCCGATGAGCGTTTCAATTTCTCAGCAGGACAAATTTATTATTTAACGGCATCAAAAATTGATGATAATCCAAATAATCGTACGCCAAAATCCTCTTCTTCTTGGGCCTTGGAGTCTAACTGGAAAATTAGCGATAAATGGAATTGGCGTGGTAGCTACCAATATGATACGCTGTTAGATAAAGCCTCATTGGCGAATAGCAGTTTGGAATTTAACCCGATGAAGAACAATCTGATTCAGTTAAATTATCGTTATGCGAGCAAAGAGTACATCAACCAAAACTTGGGTGCTTCCGCAAACCGTTATCAACAAGACATTAAACAGGTTGGTGTTGTGGCTGCATGGGAAGTGTCGGATAACTGGGCTCTTGTTGGAAAATACTATCAAGATATTGCATTGAAAAAACCGGTTGAGCAATATGTGGGCGTGCAATATAACTCGTGCTGTTGGTCTTTAGGCGTTGGTGCAAGACGTTATGTGACGAGTCGCCAAAATCAACGTAACGACCAAGTGGTTTATGACAACAGCGTTGGTGTCACCTTCGAATTACGTGGCTTAGGTGAAAATGACCATCAAAGCGGTATTGAAGACATGCTGAAGAAAGGGAAACTTCCTTATATTCAAGCGTTTAGCTTATAATGAAATGAATAAAGGCTACCAGAAGGTAGCCTTTTTGTTTAGAAGTGCGGTTAAAAAAGACGATGATTTTTGACCGCACTTTGTTTATTTTTTTCGTTTTGCTCGAGGATGGGCTTGATCATACACTTCTGCAAGATGTTGGAAATTCAAATGTGTATAAATTTGTGTGGTGGACAAATTACTGTGCCCTAAAAGCTCTTGAACAGCCCGCAAATCTGAACTCGCTTCCAGCATGTGAGTGGCAAAAGAGTGGCGTAGTTTATGTGGGTTGAGATGACTATTTAATCCTTGACGAATGCCCCAGGTTTCCATTCGTTTTTGAATAGAACGATGCGTGAGGCGATTTCCCTGTTGGCTCACAAAAAGGGCTTCATCTTTTGGATTAAATAAAGGGCGTACTTTCAACCATTGCTGAATTGCATGAGAAGCATAACGTCCAAAAGGCACAATTCGTTCTTTGTTTCCTTTACCAATTACTCTCACTTCACGTACACGTGTGTTAATGCTATTGAGGTTTAAGCCTTGCAATTCAGATAGGCGAAGTCCTGAGCTATACATCAATTCCATCATTGCTCGATCTCGCAAATCAATAGGATCTTTGCTGTCATTTGAAAGCAATTTTTGGACTTGTTCAGCATCAATATTTTTTGGTAAATGTTTGCCTTGTTTCGGCGCTGAAATACCCGTTGCCGGATTTACTTTCATTTGACCTTGTTGCACAAGATAACTGAAGAACTGACGAAGAGCAGACAAACGTAATGCTAAACTCTTTTCTTTTAAACCTTGCTTACGGCTTTCCGCCAAAATAAGACGAACCACACTAGGATTCACTTGCTGCCAGTGCTGAATACCTTTTTCAGCCAAAATCGCTAAAATCGCATCCAGTTGATGTTGATAATTAGTGAGAGTATGTGGGCTTACTTGGCGTTCAATTCGCAAGTAATCCCAATATTGATTGAGGAGTGTATGCATTAGAGAGTTAATTCAAACAAACTTTTTTTCGTGTTTAGTTTAAATCCTTCACGTTCTAAAATATTCTGTTGAGCTTGACTCAATTCCGCCACTAAACGATTAGATTGTGTATAACGGACAAACTCTTTCGCTTTAGAAGTAAGGGCAGCATAAATCTCGGCTTGATGTTTATCTTCTTTTACAAAAATATCGGTTAATTGCCAATAGCGTTGTAGTTGCAAAGAGGATAAGCGAGGATAAAGTTGAACAAAACCAATCGCCTGTGAGTTTTCGTTTACAGCAACAAAAAACATGCTTTCATTAAAACGTATACGATTCGTTAAAAAAGTTAAAGTGCGGTCAGGATTTTCACTCATTCCGTTGGCAAGTCGATAGGCTTCAAAGAGTGGAGCAAGCACTTCTATATTCCATTGTTCGGCTTTGAAAATTTTCATTGTTACCAGACCTATTTTCCGTTTATTTATAAAATTATTTATTTTTTTATCGGTTCCGTACAGTAGATTGTAGCTTTTTAGCACAAAATAATCATCATTTACCCAAAAAAATTTTCAAAATGTGATTTTGCACAAAGAAATCTGCCCAAAGTTTGGTATAGTAAACACACTTTTTATTTATTCAATATGGAGAAACAAAAATGGCACGTCGTCCTTTAGTGATGGGTAACTGGAAATTAAACGGTTCCAAAGCGTTCACCAAAGAATTAATCGAAGGATTAAAAGCAGAATTACATGATGTCACAGGTTGTGATGTGGCAATTGCCCCACCCGTTATGTATTTAGGTACGGCTGAAGCAGCACTTTCTGGTTGTGGTTGCAGCTGCGGCGGTAAAAGTGTGATTCAGTTAGGTGCACAAAACGTAGATATCAATGTGAAAGGTGCATTTACTGGTGATATTTCTAGCGAAATGTTAAAAGATTTTGGTGCAAAATACATCATTATCGGTCACTCTGAGCGTCGTACTTACCACAAAGAAAGCGACGAATTTGTAGCGAAAAAATTTGGTGCATTAAAAGAAGCCGGTTTAGTGCCAGTATTGTGTATCGGTGAGACTGAAGCTGAAAACGAAGCAGGCAAAACTGAAGAAGTATGTGCGCGTCAAATTGATGCAGTCATCAATGCATTAGGTGTAGAAGCATTTAATGGGGCAGTGATTGCTTACGAACCAATTTGGGCAATCGGCACGGGCAAATCAGCGACTCCAGCACAAGCACAAGCTGTTCATGCATTTATCCGTGGCCACATCGCAGCAAAATCACAATCTGTAGCAGATCAGGTGATCATTCAATACGGTGGTTCAGTAAATGACGCTAATGCAGCAGAATTATTCACTCAACCAGATATCGATGGTGCATTAGTGGGCGGTGCTTCACTTAAAGCGCCTGCGTTTGCAGTAATCGTGAAAGCAGCGGCAGCAGCGAAAAACTAATTTTCGTATTCTAAAAGAAATGAAAAAGTGCGGTTAATTTTGACCGCACTTTTTGTTTTTGATTAATGCTGATTACGCTCCCATAAATCAGCATACTTCACAAAGGTGGAGTGGGCCGAAAGTACCGCAAGCAGAAAACCTTGTTTTCCATCTAAGAAACCGGCTTTTAAAATGTACATTTTGACAAAGCACCCAATGGCATGACTGACACCTTGCCACAATGTTGCTTTTTTACCTTTAGCTTGGCGTTGGTCTGCCCAAGCTTTGGCGTAGCCTGCAGATTTTACCAAATAGTGATGAATGCTTTTATAGGTGAAATGCTCTAGATCTCCAGTTAATTTCTGTACTTTCGTGTTTTCAGGATAAACCACTTTTTCATGTACCAGAGAATCATTATATCCTGCATAATTTGTACGATATAAACGCACCACATAATCAGGATACCAACCTGAATGACGAATTTCACGTCCAAATACTTCACTCACACGAGGAATATCATAAACCGTATTTGGTACATCTTGTTGAACCGCTTGTTGAATGGATTCACGAAGTTTCGGTGTGACGCGTTCATCGGCATCTAACCACAAAACATAATCACTGGTGACATATTGTTGTGCACGTTGGCGTTGTTTGCCAAAACCTGGCCAATCAGAATGTGAATAAAATTTTGCACCATATTGTTCCGCGATTTCTTGGGTGTTATCAGTACTGCCTGAATCGACGATGATGATTTCATCTACCCAATCTTTTACCGTATCAAGACATTGAGCAAGATCTGCCGCTTCATTTTTGACAATCATAGCAACGCTAATTGTTGGCATATTTTGATCCTTTTTTTGCTATACTAGCTGAAGTTTTTGTAAGTATAACCGAATTTATTTTATGTGGCGTTTTTTTTATACCTGCCTGATGTATCTAATTCAGCCTTTTGTGCTGCTATTCATGTTACTACGAAGTCTCAAGGCGCCGAATTATCGCAAGCGTTTAGGCGAGCGATATGGCATTTATGCGAATCTTGCTAAGCCTACACAAGATGGGATCGTCATTCATGCTGCATCGGTAGGGGAAGTGATTGCCGCTACGCCGCTAGTAAAACGTATTCAGAAGGACTATCCGCATTTACCGATCACATTTACAACGGTCACGCCAACAGGCTCTGAACGCGTAAAAGCGGCGTTCGGGGAAACTGTGACGCATTGTTATTTGCCTTACGATTTACCTTGTGTCATCAATCGTTTTATTGGTTTTATTCAACCTAAAGTATTCATTGTCATTGAAACGGAAATTTGGCCAAATTTGATTGATTGTTTGGCTCATCGAAATATTCCTTTCATTGTCGCCAATGCACGCCTTTCTGCACGTTCAGCCAGACGTTATGGCAAGGTAAAAAAACGCCTACAAAGAATGTTCTCTCAAATTAACCTGATTGCACCGCAAGATAGCATCAGTGGAAAGCGTTATTTAGAGTTAGGTTATGAGAAAGATCGCCTTCAATTAACTGGCAATATTAAATATGATCTTGTGGTCAGTGATGAGTTACTTAAAGGCATTGCAACGCTTCATGAGAGCTGGGCGAAAGACCGTCAGATTTGGATTGCCGCGAGTACGCACGAAGGAGAAGAAGAACTCATTTTACAAGCGCATCATTTGTTACTGAAAAAACATCCAAACTTGCTGTTATTGCTAGTTCCTCGTCATCCTGAACGTTTTAATCCTGTGGCAGATTTAATTGAAAAAGCCAACTTTAACTTTATTCGTCGTTCAACGGGGGAGATTCCTTCAGAAAATACCCAAGTAATTCTGGGGGATACCATGGGCGAGTTGATGTTGATGTATGGTATTTCAGATATTGCGTTTGTCGGTGGAAGTTTGGTCAAACATGGGGGACATAATCCGCTTGAGCCTCTAGCGTTTAAATTACCCGTTGTGAGTGGAAAGCATACATTTAATTTCCCTGAAGTTTTTACCTCGCTGTTAGAGGTGCAAGGTGTATTGCAAATCAACTCAACAGAAAAAGCATTGGCAGAGATTATTGATAAGTTATTGAATTCGAAAGGGGCGCGTCAACGTTTAGGCAATGCAGGCTACGAGGTATTAATTGAAAATCGTGGCGCATTACAGCGTCTTTTAGATTTGCTTCATCCTTATTTAACCAATATTTCGGAGAACCATAAATGACAAGCGTAATTTACCCAGGCACGTTTGACCCGATTACCAACGGGCATTTAGATATCATTGCGCGAAGTGCGGTCATTTTCCCGAAAGTTTTTGTTGCGGTGGCGAATAGTCCGAGCAAAAAGCCATTGTTCTCATTAGAAGAACGCGTTGAGCTCGTGCGTCAATCAGTTGCTCATTTACCCAATGTGGAAGTATTTGGATTCTCTGATTTATTGGCAAATGAAATTAAAGCCAAAAAAATCACTGCCATTATTCGTGGCGTGCGCACAACGACGGATTTCGAATATGAATTACAGCTGGCTGCATTAAACCGTTTATTAACCGATGGTGTGGATAGTTTGTTTTTCCCACCAACAGAAAAATGGGCGTTTGTGTCTTCCACGATTGTACGAGAAATTTATTTGCATCATGGCGATGTGAAAGAACTGGTGCCGGAAGCCGTCTATTTAGCCTTAAAAGCTCGTCGTGAATGAAAAAAACACTTCTAATTTTAACCGCACTTTTAGCGTTAACCGGTTGTGGTACGGTGGTGAAATTAATTGACCCATCGGAGAAATACACACCTTACGCGGGTGCGGCTTATGATTTAGAGATGGCACAAAAATGGGGCTTACCTATTTTAGATTTGCCACTGTCATTTTTATTAGATACCGCATTGTTGCCTTATGCGTGGTCAAATTAATTTGCATTAAGATATGAAACTTAATCCTCAACAACAACAGGCTGTCGAATATGTCAGCGGGCCTTGCTTGGTACTAGCAGGCGCAGGCTCGGGCAAGACTCGCGTGATCATCAATAAGATTGCTCATTTGATTGAACATTGTGGTTATTTACCTAAACAGATTGCCGCCGTGACCTTTACCAACAAAGCCGCTCGTGAAATGAAAGAGCGTGTAGCCCATTCCATTGGTAAAGAAAAATCCAAAGGATTGATTGTTTCCACTTTCCATACCTTAGGTTTCGACATTATCAAACGGGAATATAAAGCTTTAGGCTTTAAATCGAATATGACCTTGTTTGATGAGCACGATCAACTTGCCTTACTAAAAGAACTGACGGCAGATGTGCTGCAGGAAGATAAAGACTTACTGCGTGAATTAATTTCCGTTATTTCCAATTGGAAGAATGATTTGGTTTCGCCAAAACAGGCTTATGCCTTAGCGAAAGATGCCAAATATCAAACCTTTGCAAAATGTTATGAGCGTTATGCGGCGCAAATTCGTGCTTACAATGCGTTGGATTTTGATGATTTGATTATGTTGCCGACCTTGCTCTTCAAACAGAACGAAGAAGTGCGGTCAAAATGGCAGGAGAAAATTCGCTATCTATTGGTGGATGAATATCAAGATACTAATACCAGCCAATATGAACTCATCAAATTGCTAGTAGGCGAGAGAGCTTGCTTTACGGTGGTAGGAGATGACGACCAATCCATTTATTCTTGGCGAGGTGCTCGACCGCAAAATATGGTGCGCTTGCGTGATGATTTTCCGCGTTTGCAAGTCATTAAATTAGAACAAAATTACCGTTCCACTCATCGTATTTTGCATTGTGCTAACATTTTGATTGATAACAACGAGCACGTGTTCGATAAAAAACTGTTTTCCAACTTGGGCGAAGGTGAAAAACTGCAAGTGATTGAGGCGAAAAATGAAGAGCATGAAGCCGAACGGATTGTGGCGGAATTGATTGCTCATCGTTTTAGCCGTAAAACCAAATTTAAGGATTATGCGATTTTATATCGCGGTAACCATCAATCCCGTCTATTGGAAAAAGTGCTGATGCAAAACCGTATTCCATACAAAATTTCTGGTGGAACGTCTTTTTTCTCTCGAGCTGAAATTAAGGACATGATGGCCTACTTGCGTTTGTTGGTGAATCAAGATGATGATGCGGCCTTTTTGCGAATTGTGAATACACCGAAACGGGAAATTGGTACAGCAACTCTACAAAAATTAGGTGAGTTGGCACAGGAAAAACATATCAGCTTATTTGAGGCGATTTTTGAGTTTGAACTGATGCAACGAGTCACGCCAAAAGCCTATGATGCCTTACAAAAATTTGGTCGTTGGGTTGTGGAGTTAAACGATCAAAGTTTACGTTCCGATCCTGAAACGGCTGTGCGTGCTTTACTTTCTTCATTGCATTACGAAGAATATTTGTATGAGTATGCCACCAGCCCGAAAGCTGCCGAAATGCAAAGTAAAAACGTGGCAACCTTATTTAGCTGGGTAGAGGATATGCTCAAAGGCGATGAGGTGAATGAGCCGATGACTTTAAATCAAGTGGTTACTCGTTTAACCTTGCGCGATATGATGGAACGCGGTGAAGACGATGACGAGAGCGATCAAGTGCAATTAATGACATTGCATGCCTCTAAAGGTTTAGAGTTTCCTCATGTGTATTTAATCGGTATGGAAGAGGGGATTTTGCCGCATCAAACCAGTATTGATGAAGATAACGTGGAAGAAGAACGCCGTCTAGCCTATGTTGGCATTACGCGAGCACAACAAACACTGACTTTTTCTCTTTGTCGTGAACGGCGTCAGTTTGGTGAGTTAATTCGCCCTGAACCGAGTCGTTTCTTGGCTGAGTTGCCACAAGATGATGTGCAATGGGAAAAAGATAAGCCAAAATTAACGGCAGAGCAGAAGCAACAACAAACGTCTAGTCAGCTTGATCGTCTTCGGGCAATTTTAAAAGGCTAGAGATGATAAAAATTAAAGTGCGGTGAGAAATATATTTGTTTTTTCAACCGCACTTTATTTATGCAAAATGTAGATAAATCAAGCAACCAACATCGCTTTTTCAAAAAATGATTTGACATATTTTCAAAAAAACGTATTATACCGCCCACAAACTGATTGTGGTGAGATGGCCGAGTAGGCTGAAGGCGCTCCCCTGCTAAGGGAGTATGGGGTCAAAAACTCCATCGAGGGTTCGAATCCCTCTCTCACCGCCATTTGTTTTTAGTTTTATTATTCTGCACCCGTAGCTCAGCTGGATAGAGTACTCGGATACGAACCGAGCGGTCAGAGGTTCGAATCCTCTCGGGTGCGCCATTTTAAATCGACTCTATCAGTTAAAATGGTTACGAAGAATAAAACATCACTACGCACCCGTAGCTCAGCTGGATAGAGTACTCGGCTACGAACCGAGCGGTCAAAGGTTCGAATCCTTTCGGGTGCGCCATCTTCTCTCTTCAAATTTTCCTTTTTATTAAAAACAATTGGTTCTTTATTTGATTATTTTTCTCGATCATCAATAGTTTTTAATAAATAATTTCCGTGTATGTCTGTGACACTTCTAAAACCGACATTCGTGATTTTATAAGGAAAATTTGTCTTGTACTCGACGTTATCGTGGTGATGACCGTGGAAAACGTGCCTTACCCCTAATTTTTCTGCGAGTTGATTAATCACACGAAATCCCATTGGATGGGGTTTCGGCGCTTCATGGCAAATCAGAATATCGGCTTGCTCATTTTCAATGGCTTCGATATCAGAAGGGAAAATAGACGTACGATGACGTAATGGTACACCGCCACGCCAAATTTTTTCTTGAGGGCTATATTGGCAATAATGAATAGGGTCAAAATACATTGGTTTATTGGGGGGCATCCAGATTTGTCCTCGGAATACGCCACCTAAGCCAGCAATACGTTGACCTTGGATTTCAACAACACGATTATGTAAATTACGTGATTTCCAATGTGTACCCCAAATCGCCTCAAATGCGGCGACGGTTTTGCTATCATGGTTGCCGTGAATAAACCAAATATCACAATATTTTGCGAGTTTATCTAATTCATCAGGCGAAGAAAGTTGCAAGTCACCCAAAATAATCAGGGCAACGTTGTCATCTTCTTGTACGAAAGGATAAAGATGTTCGTAACTTCCGTGCGGATCGCCTGCGAATAAAATCATCTTATTTCTCGGTGGTCAATGTGCGTTTAGTATGTGGTAAACCTTCAAGTTCTTCATCATTTAACACTTTTTCCACAACAGATTTGACCTGGTTATAACGGTCTAAATAACTTGGCGATTCAATTTCAATGTAAGGTACTTTGTATTTATCTAACAATTTCTTCAATAACTGTTGGAATTGTTGACGTTGTTTTTGGCTGCCTAGACTACGTAAGCCATCATCCACCCATTTTGTATTGTTTTTCAATAAAATGGTGACATCAAACGGGTATTCTTTGATCATGGAATCTAAGAACGGATGGGCTTTGCCTTCGTATTGAATACAAAAAGCTTGCGTAGTAATGAAGTCAGTATCAATAATCGCGACTTTATGGGCATGACGCACGGCATAATCAATATAGCGTTGGTGACCTAATGCCATTTGTGGATAGTCAGAATATTGCATGGCTTGCTCATCGCCACCTAATTTTTCGAAGACATATTCCCGACCATATTCCCATGCAGAAGTAGTATTAAATACGGCAGCCAGTTTGCTGACTAACACACTTTTACCGCTGCTTTCACCACCCAAAATGGCAATGGTTTTCGCAAAGAATGGACGGACTTCTTTCGGAATGAATTTCCAATATTGGAAAGGAGTAGTACGAATTTTCGTCGCGGATACATTAAAGAAAGATCGATCAGGATCCACTAAAGAAACTTCAAGTCCTAAGTATTTTTCGTATGGCGCTTTGTCTTGTGGCTCACTACTAAATACCATCGTCGGGGTAAATTGTTTTTCTTCAAATAGATTTTTTACTGCGTCACTCCAAGCTTGCCACCCATTTGGGTAACTTGGAATGCCATCTTCAACTAAATGATGAATGAAAATTTGATTTTTTTGATATTTAAAGATTTGTTGCATCCAGCGAAGGCGATCTTGTACCGTCGGCATACGTTTCATTTTACTATCATAAAACAGTTTCAAATCGCGTTCGGTATCGCTACAGACAATCACGTGAAGTTCATCCACTTTACTGAATGCTTCATAAATCATATTAATATGGCCGGTGTGGACAGGGTAAAATTTCCCAAAAATCACACCCACTTTTTTATCGTGTTTGTTCGACATAATGTATCCTTCGCTAAATGACCACTGCGAGGTGGCTGAATAGTCCTATTTTATGCAATCTTTGTGCAAATAAAAACATTTTTCATTGAATGATTTTTTACAGTGACATTTTACGTTATACTACGATCTGCATTCTCAGGGCAGGGTGAAATTCCCTACCGGTGGTGACAGCCCACGAGCACTTAAAAGTGCGGTCAATTTTGATTGCGTTTTACAAAATTGTTTCGCTTTGTACTTTTAAGGTTAGCAGATTTGGTGAGATTCCAAAGCCGACAGTATAGTCTGGATGAAAGAGAATAAAACGGATTGGGTTCCCACTTCCGTTCTATTTATTTGCATTTCTCAGCCCTGATTCTGGTTAATTTTAACGTAACAACAAAGGAAATTACGATGAGTCAGTCAATTTTATCTGCATTTGGTGCGACCGGCGAAGAACGGGTAATTAACGCATTGAATGCATTCAAACAAGGTAATGGCGTATTAGTATTGGATGATGAAGATCGCGAAAATGAAGGCGATTTAATCTTCCCAGCAGAAACCATTACGCCAGAACAAATGGCAAAACTTATTCGTTATGGCAGTGGTATCGTGTGTTTATGTATCACCGATGAACAATGCAAACAGCTTGATTTGCCACCGATGGTTGAGCATAACAATAGCGTGAATAAAACCGCGTTTACCGTGACGATTGAAGCGGCAGAAGGTGTGTCAACCGGTGTATCTGCACAAGATCGTGTTACCACAATCAAAGCGGCAATTGCAGATCATGCAAAACCGACAGATCTTCACCGTCCAGGACATGTTTTCCCATTACGTGCCGCAGAAGGCGGTGTTTTGGCACGTCGTGGTCATACTGAAGCCTCAGTTGATTTAGCACGTTTAAGTGGTTTTAAACCGGCAGGTGTCATTTGTGAAATCACGAATGATGATGGCACCATGGCTCGCGCTGCAGAAATTATCGAATTAGCGAAAAAATTTGGTTATTCGGTGTTAACAATTGAAGATTTAGTGGCATATCGTCAAAAACATCAGTGCTAATTAAATTCTCAGAAAACAAAAGTGCGGTCAGAAAATCTATTAAATTCTGACCGCACTTTGCATTTTAGGCTTAATTGGTTTCCACAAAGCTTAATGCCGTTTCGACCACTTCGATTCCTGCGCCTTGCTTAAAGGCATTTTCACTTAAATAGCGTCGCCATTGTCTTGCCCCTTTGCAGTTTTGGAATGCACCGAGCATATGTCGAACGATATGATTTAAATAAACACCTTGGCTCAGTTGTTTTTCAATATAAGGGAACATGGCTTCCACCGCTTGTCTTGGTGTGACGATATCCGCATTGGCATCAAAAAGCATTTGATCAACATAGCCCAACAACGACGGATTTTGATAAGCCTCACGCCCAACCATCACGCCATCAACAAATTGCAAATGATGTTTCATTTCTTCGATGGTTTTAATGCCACCATTAATTGCAATGATCAACTGCGGGAAGTCTTTTTTCAATTGATAAACACGATCATAATCCAAAGGGGGAATCTCGCGATTCTCTTTTGGACTTAATCCTGAAAGCCAGGCTTTTCGTGCGTGAACAATAAATTCTTGGCAACCTGCATGATGGACTTTTTCGATAAAGTCGCAGAGAAATTCATAGCTATCCAAATCATCAATGCCAATACGCGTTTTCACGGTGACTGGAATATTCACGACACTTTGCATTTCTGCAATACATTCTGCGACTAAATCCGCTTTTGCCATCAAACAAGCACCAAACATACCATTTTGCACGCGATCAGAAGGGCAGCCCACATTCAGATTAATTTCATGATAGCCTCTTTCTTCCGCTAATTTGGCACAATGTTTAAGCTGTGCGGGATCGCTTCCCCCGAGCTGTAGGGCAACTGGGTTTTCTTGTAAATCAAAATCTAAATGATCGTATTTAGCATGAATAATGGCGGGTGCTGTGACCATTTCGGTATAAAGCAACGCATTTTTACTAAATTGGCGATGAAAATAGCGACAATGGCGTGTCGTCCAATCTAACATCGGCGCAACGGAAAATCGGCCACGGTAAAAGTGCGGTTGGTTTTCTGACATATTTTATTTCTCTTGAATCTCGTTACGGCGAAGATCTTCTGCTTGTTGTTCCTGCATTCGTTGACGGAAACGTCCAGCCGCAAAGTGGTAAAAAGGTTTCGGACTAAATTGACGCGAAATTATGGAGGCAATGATACTGGAAATCAAGAGCCAAATCAGCACGGGTTGAGCCCCCGTCATTTCCATTACTACTACGCTGGCTGTCACAGGGGATTGTGTGCCTCCAGCTAAAAAGGCTGCCATACATAAAATGACCAAGAAACGTTGATCGACCATGCCGTTGCTGATTTCCCATAACATAGTGCCGATACCCGCACCAGTAGTGAGAGATGGCGTAAAAATTCCGCCCGCGATGCCATTCCAATAAGTCGTAACCGTTGCGAAGAGTTTTAGTATTCCCACTTCAGGTGAAACGAGTTGTCCTTCTAATGCCCTTGCAACCACATTATAGCCCGTTCCATAAGTTTGCCCTTCGCTGTAGGTTCCCATCGCGGCAAGTACTAAACCGAGTAATAAGGCAATGTAAATGGGGTGTTTGCGGATCCAATCACGCCATTTGAGTGGAGAGAGTCCCGCTAATCCTTTTGCAAGGAGTCGCCCAAATATACCGCCCAGTACGCCACAAACTACGCCACAAATAGCAAGCCAAAGATATAAATAGGGAATAGCTGTTGCACCTTTATAGGCAGGAAAGTAAGGGCTATTGCCTTGAATCGCCACTAAAATAAAACCGGCTGCTAATACACCAAGCAATACTCGGCGTTCCCAGCGTAACATCACGCCTCGACCCAATTCTTCAATGGCAAAAATTACGCCAGCTAAAGGCGCATTAAATGCGGCAGCAAGACCACCTGCTGCACCCGTTGCAACGAGTTCATTCGTACTTAATCCGCGGAAAGCAAAGTTATATTTACGACAGAAATTTCCCCAACTCAGCATAACAGCAGCACCGACTTGAACAGAAGGGCCTTCTCGTCCAACAGACGCGCCGATAACCATAGCAAAGAAAGTAAGCGGAATTTTCCAAATAGTTTGGCGAAATTCAACCAGTTTTGTTTTATAACCATTATAAGGAATATTGATAGAGGCGATCACTTGTGGAATACCGCTGCCGCCAACATAAGGCGTGTATTTGGCAGTAAACCAAGTGAGGAAAGCAAGACCAAGCGGTAAAACGATCCAAACGGCGAGAGGGTATTTAGCAGACCAATAGGCATTAAATTCAAGTCCGATATCGGCTAGCTTGGCAAATCCAAAGGAAAAGAGGGCAACAAACGTCGCACCAATCAGTAAACATACAAACTCGAGTGTTTTATGAGAGATACGATGCGTTTGTC
>CAUGKJ010000002.1 GCA_959600045.1 uncultured Haemophilus sp. | reverse complement strand
TCCTGTGATTTATGGTGAAACCAAAGATAAAATTGATGGCTTTAAAGATGTCGCAGAAGTGGCTAACCCTGATAACCTAAAATCCGCTAAAGGTAATAGCAACACCGATACAGATGAAGGTGAGGGCGATCAGCAACCTGAGAATGTACCTGACTTGCCAGAACTTCAAACATCCGCATTAAATGACGGCTCTGTTGATTTAATGGCGGATGCGAAAGATGGTGCAGCAAAACAAGAATACGCACCTCGTGTGATTAGTGGTGAATTAGCCTTCTTAATTCGTAGCGCATTAAATACGGCGATTTATGGTGAGCAAGGACTTAGTTGGAAAGGTACCAGCTGGCGTATTGCTCAAAGCATTAAACGTAGTGACATCGGTGGAAAAACCGGTACCACTAATAGTGCGAAAGTGGCTTGGTACGCAGGGTTTGGTGCAAACTTAGTCACCACAACCTATGTCGGTTTCGATGATAACAAACGCGTATTAGGTAAAGGCGAAGCGGGGGCAAAAACTGCAATGCCTGCGTGGGTCGCTTATATGAAAGCGGCACTTTCTGATGTTCCAGAACGTCAACTTGAGCTTCCTCCAAACATCATGGAAAAAACCATTGATAGTAACTCTGGTTTACTTTCTGAAGGTGGTGGACGTAAAGAATACTTTATCGTCGGTACTGAGCCTAAACGTACTTACATTGCGGAAATGAAAGAGCGCGGTTATTATGTCCCACCAGAGTTGCAACAACGCCTAAATGGTGGAACAGGTAAAACTAAAGACGCAATTCCTGCAACGCAACCAGAAGAATTATTCTAACCCTGATTTAAATACTAAAAGTGCGGTTAATTTTGACCGCACTTTTTTACGTCGAAAGGACAAACCATGTTAAGTTATCGTCACAGTTTCCACGCTGGCAACCATGCTGATGTGTTAAAGCATATTGTATTAATGTTGATATTGGAAAATCTTTCGCTTAAAGAAAAAGGTTTCTACTATCTCGACACCCATTCAGGTGTTGGCCGTTATCGCTTGAGTTCTAACGAATCAGAAAAAACTGGCGAATATAAAGAGGGAATTGGGAGACTTTGGGAAAAAACAGATTTACCCGAAGAGGTTGCTCGCTACGTAGATCTCATTAAAAAGCTCAATTATGGTGGTAAAGAATTACGCTATTATGCGGGTTCACCTATGATTGCCGCACAATTATTGCGCCCTCAAGATCGCGCATTACTGACAGAATTACATCCGAGTGATTTTCCATTATTACGAAATAACTTTAAAGAATTCAAGAATATCACGACAAAATCAGAAAATGGTTTCCAACAACTCAAAGCGATGCTTCCTCCCAAAGAGCGCCGCGGTTTAGTGCTTATTGATCCACCTTATGAATTAAAAGAGGATTATGATTTGGTGGTGAAAGCGATCGAAGAAGGTTATAAACGCTTTGCAACAGGCACTTATGCGATTTGGTATCCAGTGGTTCTACGCCAACAAACAAAACGCATTTTTAAAGGATTAGAGGCAACAGGAATTCGTAAAATTTTGAAAATTGAATTGGCTGTTCGCCCTGATAGCGATCAACGTGGAATGACCGCAAGTGGAATGGTAGTGATTAATCCACCTTGGCAATTAGAACAACAAATGAAGTCTATTTTGCCTTATTTGACCCAAACGCTCATCCCTGAAGGTACGGGAAGTTGGACAGTGGAATGGATTGTACCGGAATAATCCATTCCAAAACCGTGGTCAAAATGACCGCACTTTTAAATTTTAATTTTATTGGAATACAACACTAAACAAAGTGCAATAACCATAATTAAAATCGCGCCTGCGAATAAGATAGTATCAACTGAGCTCTCATGATTCACAATAATCAAGCGTAACATAGCGGTAATCCCCGCGTAAATAAAATAACGCAAAGGAAAGTGATAGCCGCTTTTAAAATATTGCACGATTAGGCCAATAAAACCGAAATATAAGAAAAACATCACGGCTTGTTCAGCAACATCATAAGGCACTACGCTTGATGTATTGAACACCATAATTGCTAAGGTATAGGTGATTTTAGCTAAAGCAATAATCAATACTAAAGCCAAAGCAATAAGTGAAAAACTTAATACCACTTTTAATACACCTGTCACCACTCGAGGCAGCTTTTCTAGTTCTTGAGATTCTTCCATAAAGTTCCTTTTTTGTTTTTTTAAAATGATGAAAGGTGCATATTTTAAAGGAATGTGATTTGGTGGTAAATAGCCAAATTTAATCAAATAAAAAAGGCAGATATTTCTGCCTTTTCTTTTTTATATGAATGAATAATTACTCATCTAAGAAACTTCTTAAGGTTTCAGAACGACTTGGATGACGTAATTTACGCAATGCTTTCGCTTCAATCTGACGAATACGCTCACGAGTTACATCAAATTGCTTACCCACTTCTTCAAGCGTGTGGTCGGTATTCATATCAATACCAAAACGCATACGTAATACTTTTGCTTCACGAGGGGTTAACCCTTCTAACACTTCATGAGTTGCCACTTTCAAGCTTTGTGCAGTGGCAGAATCTAATGGCAATTCAAGAGTTGAATCCTCGATGAAGTCACCTAAATGTGAATCATCGTCATCACCGATTGGCGTTTCCATTGAAATTGGCTCTTTCGCAATTTTAAGCACTTTACGGATTTTATCTTCTGGCATTCCCATGCGCTCAGCAAGCTCTTCTGGCGTCGCTTCACGGCCCATTTCTTGTAACATTTGACGAGAAATACGATTTAATTTGTTAATCGTTTCAATCATATGAACCGGAATACGGATTGTACGTGCTTGGTCTGCAATTGAACGCGTGATTGCCTGACGAATCCACCAGGTTGCGTAGGTTGAGAATTTATAACCACGACGGTATTCAAATTTATCTACCGCTTTCATCAAACCAATATTCCCTTCTTGAATTAAATCCAAGAATTGTAAACCTCGGTTTGTATATTTTTTCGCAATAGAAATGACCAAACGTAAGTTGGCTTCAACCATTTCTTTTTTCGCACGGCGAGCTTTTTGTTCACCACGAGATACCGCATCGCAAATTTCACGCATTTGTTGGATGGTGAGATTCGTATGTTGCTCAATATTCGCTAAGTTATCTAAAGATAAACGGATACGTTCTTCATATTTTGGTAAACGTTTTGCCCAAGCTTTCGTTGATTTTAATGCTTTTGCTACCCATGCATCACTGCTGCCATTCGCAACAATAAGCGCCTCAAATTCATCTTTTGGCATACCTGCAATATCAACTAATACTTTTTGTAGTTGACGCTCTTCTGCACGTACACGTTTCATCATATTCTTCATTGATAAAACAAGTACATCAAATTGTTTTGGCACTAAACGGAATTGTTTAAAAATATCGGCGAGTTGAGCAATTTGATCTTTTGCACGTTTACCACTACGACCGTGTTTTGCAATGGTAGCCAATGTTTTAGTATGTTGCTCTCTTAATGCAGCAAATCTTTCACGCGCCACTTCAGGATCGATACTGTTATCTGAATCGCTGTCATCAGAACTTGAGCTGTTATCGCTTTCATCTTCCTCATCGCTCTCATCATCAACATCTGCAGCAGATTCGGCACTTTCATCTTCATCAGCAAAATTTTCATCAATGTTTGCGGTTTCCTCTTCTGGAACATTTGGATCCACAAAGCCGGTGATTAAATCAGCTAAACGATAATTGCCTGCTTCAACTTGATCATAATTATCTAATAATTCAGTTAACGCTTCTGGGTATGCCGCAATCGCAGTTTGGACTTCATCAATCCCTTCTTCAATACGTTTTGCAATGCTGATTTCATCTTCACGGGTAAGAAGATCAACCGTTCCCATTTCACGCATATACATACGCACAGGATCGGTTGTACGGCCGATTTCAGATTCCACATTGGACAAAATCTGTGTTGCTTCTTCCACTGCATCTTCATCCGGAATCGTGTCATTCAACATCATTTCGTCACTTTCCGGTGCTTCATCCAGAACCGGAATACCCGCATCATGCTGTAAAGTCTGCAACAACTTATCGTAATACTCTGGATCGATCACATCTTCCGGAAGTAAGTCATTAATCTCCGCATAGGTTAAATAACCTTGCGTACGACCTAATTCCATAAGCTGTTCAATTTGTTCTGAATATTGCTCTGCGGTAGATTGTTGATTTTGTTCCATTTTTATTCCCGTTTTGCGTTATTTTTGGAAGATAAAAGCCCTTGTTTTGAACAGGAGATTTTACCATTGTTATGACGGATTAACTAACTGTTTTTTCTGCTCTTCTTTTCCCTTGAGCAAATTCACTAAAATTGCTCGTTCTTGATCAGTTAAACCTTCCGCCCTTTCTTTGGCAATCAGCATTTCAATGTCACGCTCAATCGCTTGAATATTCAATCGACGATAGTTTTGAGAGAATGCATTAATGATTTCTAAGTCATCTAATAGATGATCCCAAGAGGCTAATATTTCAAGGGGCTTGCTGAATTCTGTATCACGAAAATACTCTAAGATTTGCCCTGTTGTAATGCCTTCTCGTTCACGGCAAAGTGCGGTCAATTTTTCGAGCAATTCGTAACCTGCTTCATGCTTTAAGGCTTGTAAACCGATATCCGAAATACGATTCACTAATTGTGAATTCTGTAATAACAGCGAAATCACCACGCGCATTGGTGTTTTCTTAATGGTTTTTTGTGGCGTTTTAGGTTTGGGTTCAGCCTTCTCTATTTGATTTGGAATTAAGCTTTCAAGCTGTGATTGATCAAAGATTCCAAGCTTTTGTGCCAACATATTTCGCAATGATAGACGCAACATATCACCAGGAATTTGACGAATTAAAGGCGCCGCGAGTGCGACTAATTTGCCTCGTCCTTCTTGCGTCGAAAAATCCACCTGTGGACTTAAATGTGCGAATAAAAATTCTGTGAGAGACTGAGCTTGATCAATATATTCTTCAAACTTTTCTTTACCATATTGACGAATATAAGTATCCGGGTCTTCTCCATCTGGTAGGAAAATAAACTTGATTTGTCGTCCATCTTCCAGATAAGACAAAGCGTTTTCAAGTGCGCGCCAAGCGGCATCACGCCCTGCTCTATCACCATCGTAGCAGCAAATGACTTGCTCTGTTGAACGGAACAATAATTGAATTTGTTCCGAGGTCGTCGATGTACCAAGAGAAGCCACCGCATAATTCACACCAAATTGCGCTAATGCCACCACATCCATGTAGCCTTCAACCACCAGTAATTTTTCTGGCTCATCATTGATTTGTAAGGCTTCATACAAGCCATAAAGTTCATTACCTTTATGGTATGTAATGGTTTCGGGGGAGTTCAAATACTTGGGTTTTTCATCCGTTAAAACACGTCCACCAAAGGCAACTGTTCGACCACGTTTATCCCGAATCGGAAACATAATACGATTACGGAATTTATCGTACACATTGCCACGATCGTTTCGAGAAAGCATACCTAAATCAAAAAGTTTTTTCTGTTCTTCCCGATTTTTGCCGAATTGGCGTAACACCGTATCCATCGCATTGGGTACATAACCAATTTGAAAACGAGCAATAATTTCTGGCGATAAACCACGTTGCTGAAGATAGCTTTGAGCAGGAATATTTAACGGGAGTTGAGCTTGATAAAACGACGCAATCTCTTGCATCAAATCGTATAAATTACGTTTTGTCTGATAGCTCACATCCGGTTTATTACCGAATTGGTTTGGGCGTTTTTCATAAGGCACTTCAAGCCCAGCAGAAGCAGCAAGTTCTTCAACGGCTTCAACAAATTCTAATTTGTCATAATCCATTAAAAATGAAATCGCATTGCCTTTCGCGCCACAGCCGAAGCAATAATAGAATTGTTTTTTTTCACTTACCGTAAAGGAGGGTGTTTTTTCGTGATGAAACGGACAGCAAGCTTGATAATCTCGTCCCGCTTTTTTGAGTTTCACACGCGCATTAATCACATCGACAATATTCGATTTTGTGAGCAGATCATCAATAAATTGGCGTGGAATAGAGCCTTTCATTGCCTTGCCTCCTTGAATACGATGCGAAAGTGCGGTTGATTTTGCGTGACTTTTTTCGATGAATTTAAAGCAACAAAACCGTGATACCCAAAAGGTTTCACGGTTTGTCTTAACTCGAGTTAGAAAATACTACAAATTAGTATAAACGGGTATTGCGCGCGTTTTCGCGAGCATTACGTTTAGCGTGACGTTTAGCAAGAGTTGCTTTTTCACGTTTACGGATTGTAGTTGGTTTTTCATAGAATTCACGAGCGCGAACTTCTGCTAAAATACCAGCTTTTTCGCAAGAGCGTTTGAAACGACGTAAAGCTACGTCGAATGATTCGTTTTCACGTACTTTAATTACAGGCATAAGCCAATCACCTCAATGAGTTTAATTTAATTGCAATTTTAAATTTTTATTACTGCCGAATGAACGGCAAATTCAATAAAGGACGCAATTCTAATCGATCTTCCCTGCAAAAGCAAAGGAAAGATCGCCTATTTGCTGAAAATTTGGCGTTTGAACTGGTTTAAGCGGGCTAAACAAGGTAAAATCTTTGCCAATTTTTTTAATAAAATGAGAAGAAAATGCGTATTTTAGGGATCGAAACCTCCTGTGATGAAACAGGTGTCGCGATTTATGATGAAGACAAAGGCTTAATTGCTAATCAACTCTACACGCAAATTGCCTTGCATGCGGATTACGGCGGTGTGGTGCCAGAACTGGCTTCTCGCGATCACATTCGCAAAACAGCACCATTAATTAAAGCAGCATTAGAAGAAGCTAATTTAACCGCTGATCAAATTGATGGTATCGCCTATACAAGTGGCCCAGGTTTAGTGGGGGCATTATTAGTGGGCGCAACGATCGCGCGTTCACTGGCTTATGCCTGGAATGTGCCCGCTATTGGCGTACACCACATGGAAGGTCATCTACTTGCCCCAATGCTTGATGAAAATCGACCGCACTTTCCGTTTATTGCTCTCCTAGTTTCAGGTGGACACACACAGTTAGTACGCGTTGATGGCGTAGGAAAATATGAAGTCATTGGAGAATCTATTGATGATGCTGCAGGTGAAGCCTTTGATAAAACCGCTAAATTATTAGGGTTAGATTATCCTGGCGGTGCGGCACTTTCACGTTTAGCCGAAAAAGGATCACCAGATCGTTTTGTATTTCCACGCCCAATGACGGATCGCCCAGGCCTTGATTTTAGCTTTTCAGGTTTAAAAACCTCAGCGGCTAACACCATTAATCAGGCGATCAAACAAGAAGGGAAATTAACCCACCAAACCAAAGCCGATATTGCCTTTGCCTTCCAAGATTCCGTCGTGGATACACTCGCAATCAAATGTAAACGTGCCTTAAAAGAAACCGGCTATAAGCGTTTAGTGATTGCTGGCGGGGTGAGTGCAAACAAAAAATTACGTGAAACCCTTGGCGCTATGATGAAAAATCTTGGTGGTGAAGTATTTTATCCACCACCTCAATTTTGTACCGATAATGGTGCCATGATTGCCTATACGGGCTTTTTACGCTTAAAACAAGGTCAGCATAGCGAGCTCGCCATTGATGTTAAACCTCGTTGGGCAATGACTGAACTCCCTGCAATTTAAGGAAAAAATATGGAAAATATGATTAAAGTAAGAGCTATGCGTGCAGCCGGTATCGCTTGTTTCTTAGTGCTCGCGATTATTGGCGCATGGATTTTTACCACACCAAGTGGTGATATCGTTAGCGCGCTTTCAGCTGCCGGAAAAATGGTTGGCGGTGGTGCAACTTACGGCACCTTTATGCTAGCAGCCTGTCCACCTGTTGCAGGATTTATTGCCTATTATTTCTGGAAATGGGTGATTAAATAATGGCAAAACTCTATTTTTACTACTCTACGATGAATGCGGGCAAATCAACCACGTTGCTGCAGTCTTCCTATAACTACCGTGAACGCAATATGAACACCATGGTTTATACGGCAGCGATTGATGATCGTTTTGGCGCAGGCAAAGTCACGTCACGTATTGGTATTCATGAAGAGGCGAATTTATTTACGTCAACCAGTGACCTTTTTGCTGAAGTGAGTCAACGTTTACAACAAGAAAAAATTCATTGTGTTTTGGTTGACGAAGCCCAGTTTTTAACGAAACAACAAGTGTATCAATTAAGCGATGTCGTGGATAAACTGAAGATTCCTGTGCTTTGTTATGGCTTGCGTACCGACTTCCAAGCAGAGCTATTTGAAGGTAGTAAGTATTTACTTGCTTGGGCAGATCAACTAGAAGAATTAAAAACAATCTGTTATTGTGGACGTAAAGCCAATTTCGTTTTACGTTTAAATGAACAAGGTGAAGTCATTAAGGAAGGGGAACAAATCCAAATTGGTGGAAACGACTCTTATCTTTCGGTTTGCCGCTATCATTACAAAGAAAAGTGCGGTCAGCTTTAACCTCGTTTTTCAATTTTATACTCGGAGAACAATTTTATGCTAAAAAACAAAACATTCGGCAGTGCCTTAATCATTGCCGGCACGACCATCGGGGCGGGAATGCTCGCGATGCCATTAACCTCTGCCGGTATTGGTTTTGGTTACACCGTTTTCTTATTAGTCGGCTTATGGGCTCTTTTGGTTTACAGCGGTTTACTTTTTGTTGAAGTCTATCAAACGGCCGATCGATTAAATGATGGCGTGGCGACTCTCGCTGAAAAATACTTCGGCATCACTGGACGTGTCTTAGCCACCTTTAGTTTGCTCATTTTACTTTATGCTCTTTCTGCGGCCTACATCACCGGGGGCGGTTCATTATTATCGGGTTTACCAACCGCTTTTGGCTTTGAAAGTCTTTCCTCCGAACTTTCAATCATTTTATTTACCGTCGTACTCGGTGCCTTTGTAGTTGTCGGTACAAGAGGTGTTGATGGTGCCACTCGTATTCTGTTCATCGGTAAATTAATTGCCTTTGCTTTTGTGTTATTCATGATGTTACCAAAAGTGTCTGTCGATAACCTGATGGCCTTACCTTTAAATTATGCTTTCGTGATCTCTGCGGCACCAATTTTCTTTACCTCCTTTGGCTTCCACATCATCATGGGCAGCGTAAACAGCTATGTCGATGGTAGTGTGACTCAATTCCGTAAAGCGATTTTAATTGGTACAGCGATTCCACTTGTAGCTTATTTAGTGTGGCAATTAGCGACTCACGGTGTATTAAGCCAAAATGAATTCGTGCAAGTACTCCAAGCGGATCCAACCCTTAACGGCTTAGTTAATGCAACACGTCAAATCACGAACTCCCACATCATGGGCGAAATCGTGCGTGTGTTCTCAGCACTTGCATTAATCACCTCTTTCCTTGGTGTCATGCTCGGGGTATTTGAAGGTTTAGGCGATTTATTTAAACGTTACAAATTGCCACACAATCGCTTGACACTGACGGTTGCAGCCTTCACACCACCACTTGCGTTTGCCTTGTATTATCCTGAAGGCTTTATCGCAGCATTAAGCTATGCAGGTTTACTCTGTGCGTTCTACTGCTTAATTTTGCCTATCGGACTAGCATGGAAAACACGTCAAGCAAATCCGAATCTGCCTTATCGCGTAATCGGTGGAAACGTAACCTTAGTGATAGCCTTAGTAATTGGCGTAATCATTATGATCGTGCCATTCTTAATTCAATCGGGTTATTTACCTGCAGTAGCAGGCTAAAGTGCTGTAGATTTTCAAGGCATTTTTCTCATAAAAGTAGGGCTTAAACGCCCTATTTTTTTATTTTCAAAAAATTTTCATTTTTTTTACCTCTCTTAATCTTTCCTTAAGATTCTCTTGTTTAAATATACTCATCGAAAGGCAAACAACCCAATCGATAAATAAATCTGAAAAATGTTAATCACTTAAGAAAAGATTAAGATTTGAATGATTT
The DNA here is from genome assembly GCA_959600045.1 of uncultured Haemophilus sp. Lineage (GTDB taxonomy): Bacteria > Pseudomonadota > Gammaproteobacteria > Enterobacterales > Pasteurellaceae > Haemophilus_D. The sequence goes on along the minus strand of CAUGKJ010000002.1, from coordinate 9,352 downwards.
AATACATCTGAAAGCAAAACTTTCAACTTACTTTATGATTATCTTATTTAGGAGAACAAACTATGAAAAAATTACTTACTGTTGCAGCTATCGCATTATCTTCTGTTGCCGTATATAACACCGCAATAGCGCAAGGATTTAATGATGGCAATAATCAAGTCACTCAACAAGGTTTTGTAGATGAAAGCGTCATTGTAAAAACCGTTGCTGATGCATTAAATGCCAATGATAACACTCCAGTTCGTTTAGACGGACAAATTGTAAAACAAATTGGTAAAAAGGATTTCTTATTTAAAGACGCAAGTGGAAAAGAAATCCAAATTGAAGTCAGCAAAAAAGCATGGAATGGTCAAACGATAGCACCTCAAGATAACATTCAAATTATCGGTAAAGTCGATAAAGAATGGAATAAAACAGAAGTGGATGTAAAACAAATCATCAAAAAATAACTAACAAAATGACCGCACTTTTCTTAAGTGCGGTTAAAAATCCCAAAGGAGAAGAGAATGGAAAACGTACAAACAATGTCAGATCTTATGCAGCAAATTCAACAACGAATTGATTCACTAAAAGCCTCTGCTATGCGGCAACAAACAGAAATGAAACAATCATTAAATGAATGTATTGAGCAAAGTGAAGCCATTCAAAATCAATTAGTTCAGAGCCAACAGCAATTAACATCACAATTGGAATACGGCACGGCAGTATTAATTGAACTGGAACAAGGGTTACAGCTAGATTTCAGTACAGAAATCGCCGAATTTGAACAGTTGTGTCAAAATGAAACCGCCGATACGGCAGAATTAACACAACGATTAGAACAGAATGTACAGGAAAAAATCACGTTCCAATTAAACGAATTAAAAGCCAAAACAGGTATTGCCTTACAAGAAATTGGTCAGGTGACACTCCATATTAAGCAGTTATTTGGGGCAGAAAAAAGTGCTAAAGTGAAAGGGTTGGCAAAATTAAAACAACGTTTATATAAACGCTTTGGTAAACAGATTATTGCTTCAAAAGAATGCTTGGCAAAACAACTGGAACGCGGAGCCAGTAAATTAAGAGCTTAAAATGTCTGCTATCGTTTATTAAGAAGAAAAGTTAAACCGCACTTAATCTTGAGATGAGATGAAGTGCGGTCATTTTTTTAGTATTTTTTCGATTGAGACGATTAAATCTGAGCCAGAAATTCTTCTTCCGTTAAAACAGCCACACCTAATTCTTGCGCTTTTGTCAGTTTAGAACCGGCTGCATCACCAGCAATCACAAAATCCGTTTTCGCTGAAACCGAGCCGCTCACTTTCGCGCCCATGTCTTGTAATAAGGCTTTAGCTTCATTACGTCCCATTTGAGTTAAGGTTCCGGTTAACACCACCGTTTTGCCTTTAAAGCGGTTTTCTGTCACTTCTTTGGTTTCCACGGTTTCCCAATGTACGCCTTGAGCGATTAAATCATTCACTACCGCCACATTATGTGGTTCGTGCCAAAACGCCAAAATACGATTTGCTACCACCTCTCCCACATCTGGCACTTGCTGTAAGGCCTCTAAATCTGCATTTTGCAAGGCTTCCAGGGTTTTAAAATGATTGGCTAAATTCAATGCTGTAGCTTCTCCCACCTCACGAATTCCTAAGGCGAAAATAAAACGTGCTAACGTCGTATGTTTTGCTTTTTCAAGGCTCGCTAAGGCATTTTCAGCTGATTTTGCGCCCATTCTTTCTAAACGAGTCAATGTGGTTAAATCTAACTTGAATAAATCGGCGGGTGTATGAACTAATTCACGATCCACCAACTGCTCGATTAATTTGCCCCCTACGCCATCAATATCCATGGCCTTGCGAGAAACGAAATGTTTAAGCGCTTCTTTACGCTGTGCGGCACAGAATAAACCGCCCGTACAACGCGCTACCGCTTCGCCTTCAATACGAACAATGGCCGAATCACATACCGGACAAGTTTTAGGAAAAATGATCGGTCTCGCATCCGCTGGGCGACGATCGTGCAACACGCCGATAATTTGAGGGATCACATCTCCCGCACGGCGAATCACTACCGTATCGCCAATAGCAATATCCAAGCGTTCAATTTCATCACCATTATGCAATGTAGCATTACTCACCGTGACACCTGCCACAAATACCGGTTCTAATTTAGCAACTGGGGTAATCGCCCCTGTTCTGCCTACTTGGAATTCCACGTCATTTAAGCGAGTTAATTCTTCTTGTGCAGGGAATTTATAAGCAATCGCCCAACGAGGTGCTTTTGAGATAAAACCTAATTTCTCTTGTAACGCAATATCATTGATTTTCAATACAGTTCCATCAATATCGTAACCAAGAGAACTGCGTTTATTTTGAATATCACGATAAAAATCCAACACTTCATCTGTGCCGTTACATAAACGGATTTCTGGGTTTACCGGAATCCCAATAGACTTCAGCCATTGCAAACGATCATAATGCGTATTCGGCAAATCTACCCCTTCCGCAATACCAATACCATAAGCATTCAAGACCAATGGACGTTTACTCGTAATTTTTGGATCAAGCTGGCGCAACGATCCCGCCGCTGCATTACGCGGGTTAGCAAAGGTTTTCTCACCTTTCTCTAGAGCCAGTTGATTTAAACGCTCAAAGCCTGCGTGTGGCATAAATACTTCACCACGTACTTCTAAACGTGTAGGCGGATTGTCCATTAAAAGCTGCAAGGGAATATTTCGAATCGTGCGAATATTGGCAGTAATATCTTCCCCTGTCGTCCCATCACCACGGGTCGCGGCTTGAGTCAGCACACCATTCACATACAAAATACTCACGGCTAAGCCATCTAACTTAGGTTCACAGCAAAAAGTAAGGGGTTCAGGCAAACGAATAAGACGATCTTCAATGCGTTTTACGAATGCATAAAATTCCTCATCTGAAAAAGCATTATCCAAAGACAGCATTGGAATCTCATGACGAATTTGTGCAAAGCCTGAAAGCGGTTTGGCTCCCACACGTTGAGTAGGTGAATCTGCTGTAATAAGTTCCGGATGGGCGGCTTCTAAGGCTTTAAGTTGATGAAATAAACGGTCATATTCCGCGTCAGGAATGGTTGGATTATCCAACACGTGATATTCATATTCATAACGACGAAGATCCTGACGTAATGTATCAATTTGTTGCTGAAGGCTCATAATGTTCTCTAACGGTTTACTCATTGAATTAAAATGGGCGAACCATCGGCTCGCCCAAAGTGCGGTTATTTTTTCGTGCGTTTTATGCGATGCGAGATAAGTAATCCTGCTCAGCTACATCATCAAAAATCTCTTGCTGATCAGTCAATACTACGCCACCTAAATCTTCTGCGATGGTTTTCGCTGCACGAATCATCATACGTAAGTTCGCCAAATTATTACCTGGTGATGGTAGCTGCATAAAGAGTACTACGCCCATAGTTGAAAACTCGGCCATATTGTAATAATCAAACGTACCGGGTTGTTCAATGTTTGCCACGCTAAATAACACAGGGCTTGCCACACTTAAATCAAAGTGGCGGTGATACATTTGACGCTCGCCAAAAATGAACCCCAAGTTTTCTAAAGATTGAGATAACTGCGGACCATAGAATTCACGATTTTGATTTGAAATGACATAAAGTTGAACAAAGCCTGTGGTTTGTTTTGGTTTTTCCACTTCTACCGGTTCGTGATAGTTAAAATGCACGTTCTCATGAGTAGGTTCTTGAGTTGGATTTAATGACATCTCGGCTAATTGCTCACGCAATTCAGGCGAAGAAGAATTCACACCGTCAAAATCATTGCTTTGTGCTTCTAACTCTTCGATTGTCATTTCTGCCACACGTGGTTTCGGTTGTACATTCGTTTCAGGATAAACCACAGGTTCAGTCTGTGGCGCAGGAGCAGGTTGCGCCGTGTTCATCTCATAAACTGGCTGATTTGGTAAAGAGATTTTAATATCATCGACGCTTTTTTCTATTTGACGCGCATCCACTTGAGCACGTTGCTCATCAAAATTAAATTGCTGTTGGCTTGCTGCCTGTGGTGCTACTTTAGGTTGAACACTTTGTTGTACAGGCTGTGCCGCTTGAGCACGATGTGTTAAACGAATATCCGTATTAGGATCAGCAGCTTGCGAAAAAGGATTGACCTCACCGTTTTTAGAAGTGCGGTTAAATGTATTCGCGCTTTTAAAATATTTTGATTTCTCACGGCGATTTGACCATAATCCGTGTACCACTAAGGCAATTAAAGCAATTACCCCTAAAATAATCAAAATGGTATTTAAGTCCATTTTTGTTGCTCCTTAACGCAATGATTTTTGCTAATCCTATCACATTTCCACAGGTGAAAAAATAGGAAAGCAAACAAGATATTAAAAGGGATGAGATGGAATTTTTCTCAAAAAATATTGTCTTTCTGTGACATTTTGTATTTTTTACTTTTTAATTTAAAGGAACAATGATGATCGATCAAAATGAAATAAAATCTGCTTTCAATCATTTCGTGATGGGTTGGCATTTCATTACGCAAAAAGGCCTCCGCCGTTTTGTGATTATGCCGATTTTACTTAACGTCGTCCTACTCACTGGCTTATTTTGGCTATTTGTTTCACAAATCTCCACGATGATCGACTGGGTGATGAGCTTTATTCCTGATTGGCTAAGCTTTTTAAGTGTGATTTTGCTCGTGCTGTCTATTGGCTCAATTCTCTTATTTTTCTATTTTGCCTTTACAACGCTTTCAGGCTTTATTGCCGCGCCGTTTAATGGATTATTAGCAGAAAAAGTCGAAAAAATGCTAACTGGTGAAGCAGTTAATGATGATGGTTTTGTCGAAATTATGAAAGATGTGCCACGTATGCTAAATCGTGAATGGCAAAAACTATGGTACAGCTTACCGAAATTTGTAGGCTTGTTCTTATTGAGTTTTATCCCTGTTATCGGACAAACCATTATTCCTGTGCTGACATTCTTATTTACCTGTTGGATGATGGCAATTCAATATTGTGACTATCCGTTTGATAACCACAAGATTTCCTTTGGCATCATGAAAAATGCATTAGGCGAAAGACGCACACAAAGCCTGACATTTGGATCATTAATCACCCTTTGTACCGCATTACCGATTGTGAATTTAGTCGTTATTCCCGTTGCAGTCTGTGGCGCGACCGTAATGTGGGTCGAAAATTATCGCTCACAATTAAAATTTGATATGAATTTTGACCGCACTTCAGGTTCAACACAAATTGTGACTGGCTCTACTAGTACGGAAATTAAGCCTTCAGGAAACAGCATCGTGAATAAATAGCATTTAGTTATAAAATATAGCTATTAACTATTTTTTGAATTTAAAAGCTGGTGTTATAACTATTGCATCAAATTATTCCAAAATATAAAAGGACAGTAAGATGACAATTTATTCAGATAACTCATACTCAATCGGTAATACACCATTAGTTCGTTTAAAACACTTCGGACACAATGGCAACGTTGTCGTAAAAATTGAAGGTCGCAACCCAAGCTTTAGCGTGAAATGCCGTATTGGTGCCAATATGATTTGGCAAGCAGAAAAAGATGGCATTTTAACGGCAGGTAAAGAAATTGTAGATGCAACCAGCGGTAACACCGGTATTGCTTTAGCTTATGTAGCTGCTGCACGTGGTTATAAAATCACCTTAACCATGCCTGAAACCATGAGTCTTGAACGTAAACGTTTATTACGTGGTTTAGGCGTCAATCTTGTGCTCACTGAAGGCTCAAAAGGGATGAAAGGTGCGATTGCTAAAGCAGAAGAAATTGTCGCGTCTAATCCAAATCATTATGTGATGCTAAAACAATTTGAAAACCCGGCTAACCCTGACATTCACCGTCAAACTACTGGTGAAGAAATCTGGAAAGATACGGAAGGTAAAGTCGATGTCGTGGTTGCTGGTGTGGGTACTGGTGGTACAATTACCGGTATTTCTCGTGCGATCAAATTAGATCACGGTAAAAAAATTACCTCTGTGGCAGTTGAACCAACAGAATCACCCGTTATTACCCAAACCCTTGCAGGTCAAGAAGTAAAACCGGGTCCACACAAAATTCAAGGTATCGGTGCGGGCTTTATTCCTAAAAACTTGGATTTATCGCTCATCGATCGCGTGGAAACTGTAGATAGCGATACTGCGATTGCGACCGCTCGTCGCTTAATGGCTGAAGAAGGGATTCTTGCGGGTATTTCCTCTGGAGCCGCTGTGGCAGCAGCTGACCGCTTAGCAAAACTACCAGAATTCCAAGATAAATTAATCGTCGCGATCTTACCTTCGGCTTCAGAACGTTATTTAAGTACGGCGTTATTTGAAGGAATTGAGGCTTAATCTATTGATTGAATTCATTTTATCTAAGGTCTGTTTTTACAGACCTTTTTTGTTTATTAATTAAACAATTTCTATTTAATATAACTAAAGGAAATAATTCATAAATAAATAATACTTTTCTTTTCTTTTTCGCTTCTTATAATTCATTTCACTTTCGTTATTTATCTAAAAAAGGAATACTTATGAAAAAATCATTTTTTAGCACCGCACTTTTAGCGGCAGGATTAGCCCTTTCTACTTTTGCTAACGCAGGTGAAATTGCTGATCGCGTTGAACAAACTAAAACCTTATTAGTCGGTACTGAGGGAACTTACGCACCATTCACTTTCCACGACAAAGATGGCAAGTTAACAGGTTTTGATGTGGAAATTATCGAAAAAGTGGCGCAAAAATTAGGTTGGAAAGTTGAATTTAAAGAAACCGCTTGGGATGGCATGTATGCAGGTTTAAATGCAAAACGCTTTGATGTTATTGCGAACCAAACCAATCCAAGCCCAGAACGTTTAAAAAAATATGATTACAGTGCACCTTATAACTACTCTGCTGGCGTAATTGTGACGAAAGCCGATAACGATAGCATTAAATCATTCCCTGATTTAAAAGGTAAAAAATCTGCACAATCTGCAACCAGTAACTGGAGCAAAGACGCACGTGATAATGGTGCAATTATCGTGACTGTAGATAGCTTGGCTCAAAACCTTGAGGCGGTAAAACAAGGTCGTGTTGATGCAACAGTAAACGATAAGCTTGCAGTATTAGATTACTTCAAAAAACAACCTAACTCAGGCTTAAAAATTGCTGTAGAAAGTGATAAAAAAATCCCAACCGGTTTTGCTTTCTTGAAAGGTGAAGAACCGCTTATTGCAAAAGTGGACCAAGCACTTGAAGAACTACGCAAAGACGGAACTTTAAAACAAATTTCAATCAAATGGTTTGGCGATGACATTACTCAATAATTGGTTAGCCAGCCTTCCATTTATGACCGCAGAACGAGCTGATTATGTAATCAGCTCGTTTTGGCCTATGATGGAAGGGGCAATTTTATATACGCTCCCCCTTGCGGTCATTTCCTTCTTTTGCGGTTTATTCATTGCAGTTATCGTGGCTGTGATTTGCACATTGCCACATCCCAATTTAATGACCAAAATTCTGCAGGGCATTTGTCGCACTTATATTTCAATTATTCGCGGCACGCCAATGTTGGTGCAGATCTTCATTATCTTCTACGGTTTACCTGAAGTTGGCATCAAACTTGAGCCTTTCCCAACCGCAATTATTGCATTCTCCATTAACATTGGTGCTTATGCGGCAGAAACAGTAAGAGCCTCCATTCTTGCGATTCCTAAAGGTCAATGGGAAGCCTCTTATGCGATAGGCATGAATTACACACAAGCTTTTGTGCGTACCATTATGCCACAAGCTTTACGTATTTCCGTCCCTTCGCTGTCAAACACCTTCATTAGCACAGTGAAAGATACGTCTCTGGCATCACTCGTTTGGATTGCGGAATTATTTCGTGTGGCGCAAAACATCACGGCTGAAAACTACGAATTTATTTTAATTTATAGTGAAGCGGCTCTCATTTATTGGGTATTCTGTTTTGTGCTGTCAATGGGACAAACCCGTTTAGAAAAACGCCTTTCTCGCCATTTATAAGGACTGGTTATGTTAAAAGTCACGAATATTCAGAAAAGTTTTAATGGCCACCATGTATTAAAAGGCATTGATTTTGAAATTAATAAAGGCGAAGTAGTTGCCATTCTGGGCCCATCAGGTTCAGGCAAAACCACTTTTTTACGCTGTTTAAATTTGCTCGAACGCCCAGAAAAAGGGGTATTAGCATTTACTGATGGAAGCTTAACCATTGATTTCAGTAAAAAAATCAGCAAAGCCGATGAACTAAAATTGCGTCGTCGTTCTTCAATGGTATTCCAACAATACAATCTCTTTCCCCATCGAACAGCACTCGAAAATGTGATGGAAGGCATGGTCGTTGTGCAAAAACAAGCGAAAGAGATTGCGCGTGAAAAAGCCTTAGCATTATTGGAAAAAGTTGGTTTAAAAGCGAAAGCAGATTTATATCCCTCTCAACTTTCTGGTGGTCAACAGCAACGTGTCGGGATCGCCCGTGCTTTAGCCGTTAAACCCGATATTATCTTGTTAGATGAGCCTACTTCCGCACTTGACCCTGAACTTGTCGGTGAAGTATTGCAGGCACTCAAAATGCTCGCACAAGAAGGTTGGACAATGATTATCGTCACCCATGAATTGAATTTTGCCAAAGATGTGGCAGATCGTGTGATTCTCATGGAAAATGGTCAGGTTGTTGAGCAAAATACTGCGACTGAATTCTTCACTCATCCTCAACAAGAGCGCACCAAACAATTCTTATTGCAAGCTAAAATGCCAATGGAATTCGAAGATTATTGTATTTAATCAAACCTCTAAATATAAAAAGAGCGGTCAAAAAACATCATGAATTTTGACCGCTCTTTCTATTTGAATAAATTACATAATCGCATTATAGAATACCGCTGCTAAAGCCGCCCCGATAAATGGCCCGACAACCGGAACCCAACTGTATCCCCAGTCAGCTTTAGTTTTTAATGTACCACCAAGGAAAAGACCTAAGGTTAAGCGCGGACCAAGATCTCGAGCTGGATTGATCGCATAACCGGTTGTGCCACCTAAGCTCAAACCAATTGCCCAAACGAGAATCGCTACTGGTAATGCCCCGATAGAACCTAAACCAATTGGCGTGCTTTCTGCCGTGCCAGGTAAAGTGATGTTTGCCCCCGCAAGGTAGAAAATCACGAAAACAAGCACGAAGGTACCAACGATTTCGTTTACTAAGTTGATTGGATAGTTACGAATCGCAGGTTCGGTACAGAAACAAGCGCGTTTTAAACCCTCTTCTTCGGTGGCTGCAAAGTGATCTTTATACATAATGTAAACCAACAACGCACCTACCATGCCACCCACTACTTGTGCCG
>CAUGKJ010000001.1 GCA_959600045.1 uncultured Haemophilus sp. | reverse complement strand
AATATCGGCAACGATTGTTGCTCCATTATCTTTTACTGCCGCCTCACAGCCTTCACCATATCTAACTGCATTTTGATCTTTTAAATCTCCCTGTACTCTTACTATTTTAATTTCCTCAGCGGGAATTCCATCTGCAATCATTTTTTCAAGGGTTTTCCTACATTCTGTATATATTTCTTGATATAGGTTATGATTTGAAGTCCTCTGAGCTACTAATGATTGATCATATTGTGTATTATAACTAATTAGAGATTTATCTTCTCCATCTTTGATTGATGACCCCATAGTTGGAATGTAATCGAACTCAAAAAACAATTTGTTACAAATGTTTATAGGTTCTCCTAAGGATCTAGCTTGTGTAGAGTAAACTCCTAATTTAGGTAGTAGAGAGTCCCAAAAATTATAATTCATATCCTTAATGTTGATTGTCCCCTCTGCTTTTATGAATCCTCCATTAATTATAGCTGGACCTTTTCCTGTATTTCTAATAATTATTCCAAAATGGTTTTCTTTATCCTTGACTCGCTCTAAAGTAATCTCTAAATAAGGACGTAAATTAATCTCTCTGTTTTTGTTCTCAATATTATATGTTATCCCAAGAGAGATTGAGGTACAGATTATCCCCGTAGATAAGGTAGATATAAATTCCTTGCTAGAAAAAATAGTTTTAATTTTGTAATTCATGTCTTTTCCAAATATATGTTTTATAATGACTACCATTTTTTATCTACAAGCAGTACCACTATCTGTCATATAAAAAGATGGTTGTTTTTTTAACTCTTCGTCCATGCACTCATATGTTGAGTAAATCCAATATGCGGATAATAATCCACGGCTTGTGGAGCAGATAAAAGCACAATTTTGGCTTGTGGATGTAAGGCTTGCTTAGTGTGTTCAATTAACTGCAAGCCGATACCTTGTTTTTGATATTGTTCGTCCACCGCCAAATCAGATAAATAACAGCAGTAGGCAAAATCCGTCACGGAACGTGCCACACCCACTAATCGTTCACCATCCCAAGCGGTCACTAATAAATCCGCATGGTGCAACATTACTGCGACACGCTTTTCATCCTCTAACGGACGGCGTGCCCCTAGTGTTGTTTTATTTAGTAATTCAATAAATTGTTTAACTGAAATCGGTTCATTCACTTTGTAGTTTATCATTTTGCAAGCCTGTGATATTTGATTCTTAACTTGTTATAGCAATTTAGCCGCCGTTTTATCCAAATACCATTCCGTCACCCCATTTTTTGCTTTAATTTTGGCAGCAGGGTAAGGCAGATTTTCTGCAGGCGTCGTTTGGATTTCTTTTAAAATATCCGCTTTGCTTTCGCCGGTGACCAAATAGGTAATGCGTTTGGCTTGTTCAATGAGTTTGGCTGTTTTAGAAATGCGGATTTGACCGCTTTCAGGGTGTTTTGCAATGACCGCAAGATTTTCGTCATCAAAATTGGTTTGATGTGGGAAGAGAGAAGCGGTATGACCATCAGTTCCCATACCTAAAATGATCCAATCAAAAACACCGTTTGGAATGACCGCACTTAATTCTTCTTCGAAGCGTTTTAGTTCAAAGTGCGGTTCATTTTCTCCACGAATTCTGTGGATGTTTTCCGTTGGAATTTGAATATGATCGAATAAGCGTTTTTGCACTTCACCATAGTTGCTTTCTGAATCGGTTGGTGGAACCATGCGATCATCACCCCACCAAAAATGCAGATTTTTCCAGTTAATTTGTTCCGCATAAGGCGTTTGGGCTAAGGTTTTGAATAACAGCTTAGGCGTTGAACCGCCAGAAAGAGAAATATGCACAGGGTGATTTAATTGGCTATAAATCACAAATTCTTCGGCAATCTTTTCAACAGCATGCTGAGCTGTTGGGAAAGTAATGGTGTTCATGTTCGCTTTTCTCTATTCGGTGATAAGCCTTCTCCTATTGAAGAAGGCGAGATATTAATAATTAAACCTTTTTCTTCATTTTGCCGCTTGGTTTACGCCATACGCGACCACTTTTTGCGATAAGTTTTTCCGCCGCAACAGGTCCCCAAGTTCCCGCTTCATATTCATGAACTCGGCCGCCAGCTTCTTTGTAGTCTAAAATTGGTTGAACGAATTTCCATGCAGCATGAACGGCATCAGTACGAGCGAAGAGTGTCGCATCACCTTTCATCGCATCGAGCAATAAGCGCTCATAAGCCGTCAGGACTTGGTCATCGGCTAAATCAGCATAACGGAAATCCATTGAGACTTCTTTGGCTTCAAAGCCTGCCCCTGGTTTTTTTAAGCCGAAACGCATTGAAATCGCTTCATCGGGTTGAATACGGATGATCAATTTATTCTCAGGCGCATTTTGACTGAATACCGGATGTGGTGTGGTTTTAAAGTGAATCACAATTTCTGTCACACGTGCCGGTAAGCGTTTACCGGTACGTACATAGAAAGGTACGCCCGCCCAACGCCAGTTTTCGATTTCGCAACGTAAAGCCATAAAGGTTTCAGTGCGAGAGTTAGAAGGCACGCCTTTTTCTTGTAAATAACCTTTGACTTCTTTGCCATCAATTTCTGCTGCGATGTATTGACCAAGCACTAAATTATGCTCAACGTCATCTTGCGTTAATGGACGTAAAGAGTGCATGACTTTGGCCACTTCATCACGCATTGAGTTTGCATTGATGATTGCAGGTGGTTCCATGGCAACCATGGCTAAAACTTGTAATAAGTGGTTTTGGAACATGTCACGCATTGCACCGGAACCATCATAATAGCCACCACGTTCTTCTACCCCAATGGCTTCGGCTCCCGTAATTTCGACATAATCAATGTAATTACGGTTCCAAAGCGGTTCGAATAAACCATTTGAGAAGCGTAAAACAAGTAAGTTTTGTACGGTTTCTTTACCAAGATAATGGTCGATACGATAGATTTGATGTTCTTCAAAGAAACGATGAATTTGGACGTCGAGTTCTTGTGCTGTTTTTTCATCGTAACCGAATGGCTTTTCCACGATAATGCGTTTCCAACCATTTTCTTCAGTATTTAAACCATGCGCCGCAAGACATTCAGGAATCACACCATATAAGCTTGGTGGGGTGGACATGTAATAAAGTGTGTTGCCGTTTGTTTGATATTTGTTATGTAATTCGTCTAAACGTGGTACTAATTTGCCATAATCAGCTGCATCAGATGTATTTACGGCTTGATAATAGAGATGGTTACAGAACTCTTCGAGCGTTTCCGGCGTAGTTTCTTCTGTTTCAAGTAACGCTTCACGCATTTTTTCACGGAAAGTGTCATCGTTTAATTCTGTACGAGCAACACCCAATACAGAAAATTGGTTTAAACGCCCAAATTTGAAAAGATTATAAAGTGCTGGAATGAGTTTGCGGTGCGTTAAATCACCAGAAGCACCAAAAATTACAATACAGTTATTATTCGTTTGCATATTATTCCTTATTGTTCCGAGTAGTGTTTTTAAATAATGCAATATATTACTGCACTTTACCAATCGAACCAATCAATTAAATTGAAAGACAGATGCCCAATTTTGTGTATTATCTGACACCATCACAAAGGGTGGATTAATTAAACTTTCACGCCGGTTATAGGTGAGTGGCTGAAATTGTGGATCGAAAATTCCCCCATTGATTTCAGCTAATAAAATTTCAGCGCCTGCAGTGTCCCATTCGCCGGTTTTGCCGAGACGAACATAGCAATCAACCGCCCCTTCTGCGACCAAACCGCTTTTTAAGCTACTCGAACCAACCACCGTAAATTCGCATGCCAAATTCTTCGCTAAAATTGACCGCACTTTCTCTTGTGAGGTGGTGGCGCCTACGGCGATTTTTAACGGTTTGGTGAGATCGATTTTTCTGGGTTGTAAGATTTTTATTTCTTTGTTGCTTTGCTTAAATGCCCCAAAACCTTTCATTGCGTAATAGGTGGTATTCAAAATAGGGAAGTGGATAACACCCAGTAAAGGTTGATGGTTTTGTACGAGTGTAATCAATACGGAGAATTGATCTGTGCGATCAATAAATTGCTGTGTGCCATCAAGGGGATCGATCAACCAATAGGTTTGCCAAGTTTGGCGTTGTTCAAAGGGAATATTGCAGTTTTCCTCTGAAAGAACAGGAATATCGGGGAAAAGTGCGGTCAGTTTTTCAATTAAAAACTGGCTGACAAATAAATCCGCCTCTGTGACAGGTGTGTTATCCGATTTAGTTTGTATTGCCACATCCTGTTGGTAAAAACGAGCCAAATGTTTTCCCGCTTCATTGGCGAGCGAGCGGACTTGATCGAGAAGAGATTGAGATAATTGCATATTTATTCTCTACTTTGATTTCGGTAATAACAAGGAGAGGAAAATTGTCGTATAGATTGCCAGGATGACAGAACCCTCTAAGACAAATAATACACGGTCAGTCAGATATAGAGTATTTTGTGCAATGAGAAGGTTGCTAATACTCCAATAACAAAAAAGAATGATGAATGAAAAAAGAAAAATTTTGTTCCACTGATGGCGTAGATAGCCGCGGTATTTAGCAAAGTAAGCATTGATTATTGCTGGCACGGTGAGAGGCCAAAATGTTAGAAAGAAACCAAATAATGCGGCATCAAAGTTGCCTTCTTTGCAGTAGTCTATTCCGAAAGCGACATAAGCAATAATGCTACCGATTAGCTGTGTAACCAATGGGAAGATGATAATTGCTTTTAGATAAGGGGATTGCGTTGACACCTTAAGCTCCTAGAAAAATAGGCTATCCGAGGACTGCCTATTTTAATCCATTATTTCGATTTCTTCGAACTTAATACACGAGAAACGAAAATAAAGATACCAAAGATAAATACGGCAAGACCAAGTAATTCGCCAATATTATCCCAAGTTTCTAATCCTAAGGCTAATGGATCTTCAGAACCACCTGAGGTGACAGATGCCGCAATAATGAAGGCTAAGATGACGCCCATCAAGCTTTCACCCACAATTAAACCTGCCGCGAAAAGTGTGCCGAAACGTTCTGCTTTTTTCTCTACTTCAGTATCGTTAGTGCGTTTTGCATAGTTTTTAATATGACGGGTGATAAACCATGCCATTACCGCGCCGACCACAACCGGCATATTGATTGATGGTGGAAGGTAGATACCAATCCCGACGGCTAATACCGGTAAGGCAAAGCGACTGTTACTGGTTTTACGCATAAATGCATCCACAATAATCAACACAATACCTAAGCCCACACCACTTAAAATATAAGTCCATTCTAATTGGTTCGTAAAAATACCTTTAGAAATGGTGGTCATAAGGGTTGCTTGTGGCGCTGAAAGCGCTTGTGCTGGATCCATATCTGGACGTGGTAATGCGCCAGTGAAACCATAAGCGTGGTATAAAATTTCTAATACCGGTGCAATTACTAATGCACCAACGAAACAACCGATAATCAATGCAACCTGTTGTCTCCAAGGGGTCGCTTCAACTAGAAGACCGGTTTTTAAGTCTTGTAAGTTATCGTTTGAAATAGTTGCTGTAGTTAATACGATAGATGCCGTGAATAAGGTCAATGCAGTTAAGAATTTTTGACCGTCCGCTGTTTCAAATAAACCACTGCTTTTACCAATGGTCACTAAAACAAGTGAAATCACGATAACAGAAATGATCCCGATACCAGAAATAGGGCTAGAAGATGAACCCACAAGCCCTGCCATATAACCCGATGCGGCTGCAACGAAGAAACCAATTAACACCGCGAGTAGCGTACACACAACCACTAACAACACGGCAAGCTCAGCAGAAATTGGTGCGGCTGTAATGAAGTGATATAAAGAAATCACGATTAGCACGACAGTCGCCAATAAAATGTAAATGATAGTTTTTGGCGATAAGTCGATATCAATACGATGTTCTGATTCAGCTTGTGAGCCTTTTAACATACGGAAAGAATGAACCATCCCTTCAATCATTGGTTTGAGAAGGATTAATAATGTCCAAATTGCCGCAATACCGATAGTACCCACACCGATAAAGCGAACTTTCGTTTTCCATTCAGTCATGGCATAACTAACAATAGAGGCATCCGTTGGCATATCGCCTGTTGCAGTGAAATAAGGTACCGCAACACCCCAAGCAAGGAATGTACCGAATAACATGGCAAGACCGCCCACGATACCAATTAAATAACCGGCACCCACTAAGGCAAGAGAGAAGCCCATTGGTAATTGGAAAATGGCTTTGCCGTTAGAGAACCATGCGCTTGCGCTATCAGACATGACACGTAATGCGTTGGTTAAGAATGCAACAGTTGCCGCAAAAATACCACCGTAAGCAATATCTTTTACACCACTGTCGCTTTCGCTATTGTTACCTGCTTTTAAGATTTCAGCGGCAGCCACACCTTCAGGGTAAGGTAAGTCGCTGTTTACTACCATTGCACGACGTAATGGAATGGTAAATAGCACGCCTAATGTACCGCCAGCGGCACAGATTAGCACTGTTTGCCAGAATGGGAATTCTTGCCAGTAACCCATCATTAATAGACCTGGAAGAACGAAAATAACAGAAGACAATGTCCCCGCTGATGAAGCTTGGGTTTGTACCATATTATTTTCTAAGATACTGGAATCCTTGAAGAATTTTAAAATTGCCATAGAAATTACGGCAGCTGGAATGGAGGAGGCGAAAGTCATCCCCACTTTAAGACCCAAATAAACGTTAGATGCAGTGAAGATCACTGTAATTAACGCCCCAAGGAACATTCCTCGGAAGGTCAATTCTTTTAAATTATCATGAGACATAAATTTTCCTATTTATTTTTGAAAAATGACTATACATTCTCAAAAAAAGAATAATTATTCAAGTTTTATTTAAAGTTAATCGCTTGCGATTAGAATTTATCTAAATTTCTTCGATTTATTTACGTTTTTTTAAATAATCTCGTAAAGTATAAAGTGCGGTTAGGTTTCTTGCCTCATTAAATTCGTCACTTATCAACAGGGCATCAAGTTGAGATAAAGGGTAACGCACGATTTCTAGAGGTTCGGGTTCATCCCCTTCCAGTTGATTTGGGTATAGATCTTCACCTAATAAAACGTGCATTTTATGCCCCATGATTTGTGGATTGATCTTCATCGTGCGTAAAAACGTCCATTTTTTTGCCCCAAAGCCAATTTCTTCCTGCAATTCGCGATTCGCACTTTGTTCGGGCGTTTCTCCCGTATCCATGCCACCTTTTACAAAGCCTAATTCATATTGTTCCGTTCCAACGGCATATTCACGAACCAGGAGTAGATCTTCTCCATCAATTGCAATCACCATGACGGAGTCGCGATTAAAAGGGCGGAAACGTTCATAAGTACGGTCAATGCCATTAGAGAATTTGAGATCGACAGCTTGAATTTCAAACAAGCGGGATTTTGCCACCGTGGAAAGGGAGAGAATGTGTGGAAGTTGTTTTTTCATAATATTAGCCCTATTATCTTGTTATTGGCTCATCATACGCAAAGTGAGAGAAATAGGAAGAGTTATGGCTGAAAATAACGAAGTACGATTAGATAAATGGCTTTGGGCGGCGCGTTTTTATAAAACCCGTAGCATTGCGAAAGCGATGATTGAAGGGGGTAAAGTACATTACAACGGTCAACGAGCTAAAGTAAGTAAAAATGTAGAAATCGGTGCCATGATTAAGCTACGTCAAGGCAACGATGAAAAAGAAATTGAAGTGATTGCATTGAGTGACCAACGCCGTGGCGCCCCCGAGGCCCAACTGCTTTACCAAGAAACGGCACAGAGTGTGAAAAAACGCGAAGAAATGGCATGGGCAAGAAAAAATAATGCACTTTCGATGCCACATCCTGATCGTCGTCCAAACAAAAAAGAACGTCGAGATTTATTGAAATTTAAACACCAAGATGAGTTCTAGAAAACAAAAGTGCGGTCAATTTTGACCGCATTTTTTTGTATTAATGATTTTTATGACTTGTACTGTACAGAATTTTATCGGTATAAGCCATTGCAATCGCTGAAATCAAGAAAGAAAAATTCAACCGATGTTTTTTATTTTACCTCATTCTCGGTAGTGATAAGGGATAGGCGCGTTAAATCCACGTCATTATTGAGCAATTCAACGTTTGGCATGCTCTTGTTAGCTTTCGCTGACAAGTCTTTAAAACGTTCCACTTTTCCCACTAAACCTTGTTGTCCCACAAGGGCGGTGACAGTGCTGTTGTATTGATTGCTCACAGTGGAAAGGGTGTTACCCAGTTTGTTTAAACGTTCTGCCACCAGGCAAATCTGGTTGTAAATTTCCCCCGCTTTTTCTGCGATTTCTTTCGCTTCGGCGTTGCCGCGTTCGATACGCCATAAATTCGCCACTGTGCGTAAAATTGGCATGAGGGTCGTGTGCGAAACCATAATCACATTTTTCTCATAGCCATAATTAAATAGACTTGGGTCTAATTTTAAGGCTTCAATATAAGCGGGTTCCACTGCAATGAACATCAAGACAAAATTAGGACTGCGCATGCCAATCAAATTGCTATAATCCTTGCGGTGCAAGTCATCAATGTGATTTTTCAGGGCTTTAATATGCTCCCTTAGTAAATGCTCACGTTCAAATTCATCCTCAGAATTAACCGCACTTTCGTAAGCATTCAATGACATTTTGCTATCAATAATAATATTTTTCTCATCAGGTAAATTGAGCACAAAATCAGGATAGTTTCGTCCGCCTTGTTCATCTTTAAAATGGGCTTGTGCACTGTAATGCACGTTTTCAATCAAGCCTGCCAACTGAAGTGCGCGTTCTAGTTGTACTTCTCCCCAGTTGCCTAAGGTTTTCTTTTCACCTTTTAATGCCGAAGTTAAATTATTGGCTTCTTGCGACATATTTAAGCCAATTTCCAATACCTTTTTGATTTCCGCTTCTAAGCCCGCATTGCCTTTTACGGATTCCGAATGGATTTCATTCACTCGTTTTTGGAAGCCTTCGATTTGTTCTCGGAAAGGCTTCAACAAGGTTTCCAATGCAGTTTGATTGGTTTGATTAAAGGATTGGCTTTTTTCTTCCAAAATGCGGTTGGCCAGATTTTGGAATTCCACGCCTAGCTGTTGTTTGGATTGCTCAATATACTGTTGCTGTTCGGCAAAATGCTTTTCTTTTTCGGAAAGGGTAGTTTTCAACTCCGTTAATTCTTGTGAAAGTGCGGTCAATTTTTCCTGTGTTTTTTGCTGCTCTTGTTCTTTTCGTAGCACATTTTCTTGCGCTTGTTGTAATTGACCTTGCAAACTGTCGGCTTGTGCTGACGCGATCCCAAATCGTTCTTTTAATGCGGTGATTTGCCCGCCAATTTGATCGTGGCGGAGCTGTTCCTCATCCAATTCTTTTTCTAAATATTGGATTTTTTCATCACGTTCATTAAGACGAGTTTGTAAGCCTTCCGCATGAGTTTGCGCTTTAACAGCTTGTTGTTCTAATTGATTTTTGACTGCGCTTAAAGCATCGAAACGCTCAGCTAATTGGTTGTAATCACCGATGGTTTTATTGAGATCTTGTTGTAATTCTTGCGTATCTCGTTTGCTGCGGCTTAATAGAAAAAGCATCACAATGCTAATAAAAACCAGCACGGCAATGATGATTAAATATTGATTAGGCGTGAGTTCTGACATAAATAGGCTCCTGGAAACAGAAAAATTTTAGCATATTCCCAGAAACTTTTTAAAAATTAAGATTGTTAATTAGATAAGAAAAGTGCGGTCAAAAATAACCGCACTTTTTTAGGAAGATTAGTAGTTTGAGTTAATCAATACTTCTTCACCGTAGCCACCAAGGGTTGGCATCGGTTGGTAAGTTGAGTTTGCTGCACGCATTAAGCGGATGCCGCGAATACCTGCTTCTTTTGCGGCTAGAATATCGTCATCGCTGTCACCATAGTGAATACTCACTTTATGCTCAATAATACCTGGTGTTTTGTTATATTTAGTTGGAAGTTTGCGACCGCCCATGAATTCTACTGGGTGCATGTCTTTAATATTAAAGGCTTTTTGTAGCACAGGTGTCACACCATCTTTATCGCCCGCTGTACGACCGGTAATAAAATAAATTTGGTCACCACGTGCTTGGTGCATATTAATTAAATCCACCGCAATTTGTTTTGGAATGGAATATTGGTCACAACCTGCATTCACTTCATTCCAGAAATCTTGATTTTTTAAGTAATCATTTTTACCTGGTGAGTATTTTTCTTGGCCGTGGTAGAAACAAGGGCTACTGAAAAGTACAGTATCATCAATGTCGAAGCTCACATTAATGGGTGCTTTGCCTTCTAATTCTTTTTTCAACTGCTCAACAGAGATCCAGTGAATCGGTTTTTGCTCTGTCATTTCACGAGCATTCGTACCTTGTTCAGTGTAAGGTTCTTTGTTTGATGCAAAAGTAGAGGCTGCGCTTGCCGCTAAAATTGCAATGGCAGAAAGTTTAAGTAAATTTTTCATGTTTTCCTCATTAAGTAGTTTGTTTTATTTGTAACAAATCATATTCCTTTAAAATAAAGGTGTGAAATAATAGCAATCGTTTGCTATTTAAAAAAGTGATCTTTGTCACATTTTTTTAAACTGATTGTCTAATAAAGCATCAAAGAAAAATTTTCCCTTGAATTTGGTGGAATCGATCGCCATATAACGAGTAACTTTTCTTAAAAGAAGGATAAAAAGAATGACAACAATTGTAAGCGTACGTCGTAATGGCCAAGTGGTTGTTGGGGGCGATGGACAGGTTTCATTAGGCAACACCGTCATGAAAGGGAATGCCCGTAAAGTACGCCGTTTATATAATGGCAAAGTTTTAGCCGGTTTCGCAGGTGGTACAGCCGATGCGTTCACCTTATTTGAATTATTTGAGCGTAAATTAGAAATGCATCAAGGGCATTTGTTAAAAGCCGCGGTGGAATTAGCCAAAGATTGGCGAACCGATCGTGCGTTACGCAAGTTAGAAGCGATGCTGATTGTAGCAGATGAAAAAGAAAGTTTAATCATTACCGGTATTGGTGATGTGGTGCAACCGGAAGCCGATCAGATTTTAGCCATTGGTTCTGGCGGTAACTATGCATTATCGGCAGCCCGTGCGTTGGTCGAAAATACCGATTTATCAGCCCGTGAAATTGTGGAAAAATCTTTAAAAATTGCCGGTGATATTTGCGTGTTTACCAATACAAATTTCACTATCGAAGAATTACCGAATAAATAAGGAAAAATTATGTCTGAAATGACCCCTCGTGAAATTGTTTCCGAATTAGATCAACATATTATCGGCCAAAAAGAGGCGAAAAGAGCGGTTGCGATCGCATTACGTAACCGTTGGAGAAGAATGCAGTTGCAAGAGCCACTTCGCCATGAAGTGACCCCTAAAAATATTTTAATGATTGGTCCAACAGGTGTGGGGAAAACCGAGATTGCGCGTCGTCTTGCAAAATTAGCTAATGCACCATTCATTAAAGTGGAAGCGACCAAGTTCACCGAAGTGGGCTATGTGGGGAAAGAAGTGGACTCCATTATTCGTGATTTAACGGACAGTGCGATGAAATTGGTTCGCCAGCAAGAAATTGCGAAAAATCGTGCGAAAGCAGAAGATGCGGCTGAAGATCGTATTTTAGATGCATTACTACCACCACCAAAAAATCAATGGGGTGAAGTGGAAAACCACGATACCAACAGCAGTACTCGCCAAGCGTTCCGTAAAAAATTACGTGAAGGTCAATTAGACGATAAAGAAATTGAAATTGATGTGTCTGCGGGTGTTTCAATGGGGGTGGAAATCATGGCACCTCCTGGTATGGAAGAAATGACCAATCAGTTGCAATCCATGTTCCAAAGCCTGGGTTCGGATAAAACTAAAAAACGCAAAATGAAAATTAAGGATGCATTAAAAACCTTAATTGACGATGAAGCAGCCAAATTGATCAATCCAGAAGAATTGAAACAAAAAGCCATTGATGCAGTTGAGCAAAACGGTATTGTGTTTATTGATGAGATTGACAAGATCTGTAAAAAAGGCGAATACAGTGGTGCGGATGTTTCTCGTGAGGGTGTGCAACGTGACTTATTACCATTGGTGGAAGGTTCAACGGTTAATACCAAACATGGGATGGTGAAAACTGATCATATTCTCTTTATTGCATCGGGTGCATTCCAAGTGGCGCGTCCATCAGATTTAATCCCAGAGTTGCAAGGTCGTTTGCCGATTCGTGTTGAATTATCAGCATTAACGGCAGAAGATTTTGAGCGTATTCTAACTGAGCCAAATGCGTCTTTAACAGAGCAATATAAAGCCCTCATGGCAACAGAAGGCGTGAGTATTGAGTTTACACAAGATGCGATTAAGAAAATTGCTGAAGCAGCTTTCCGTGTGAATGAGAAAACAGAGAATATCGGTGCAAGACGTTTACATACCGTTATGGAACGTTTAATGGATAAAATTTCATTTGATGCGAGCGATATGAACGGACAAACCGTGAATATCGATGCGGCCTATGTGATTGAGGCATTAGGCGAAGTGATTGAAAATGAAGATTTAAGTCGATTCATTCTGTAATGAAAGTTTAGATAAAGAAAAAGTGCGGTTATTTTTAACCGCACTTTTTTTGTCTCTAGTTTTATCTCTAGATTAAGATTAGTGACCGCCGCAACCACAGCCGCCATGACCGTGTCCGTGATCATGATCGTGTTTATGACCACCGCCACAGCAACCGCCGTGCCCATGATCGTGATCATTGGCAAGGTGGTGATGAACGTGACCACCACAACCGCAGCCGTGACCACCTTCATCATCGTGATGATGGTGATGATCGTGTTCACCATGTACGTGACCGTGAGCAATTTCTTCTAATGTTGCTTCACGAGTACCAACAACTTCAACAGTGAAGTGTAATTCTTGACCCGCTAACATATGGTTACCATCAACCACTACTTCATCGCCATCCACTTCAGTGATCACAACAGGAACTGGACCGATGTCTGTATCTGCTAAGAAACGCATACCAACCACCACTTCATCAACGCCTTGGAATACCTCTTTTGGTACACGTTGAACCATGTTTTCATTGTATTCGCCGTAGCCTTCTTCAGGTTGAACACGCACTTCAAATTTGTCGCCAACTTCTTTACCTTCTAAGGCATTTTCAAGACCAATGATTAAGTTATTGTGGCCTTGTAAATATTCTAATGGTTGATTTGCAGGTGCTTCATCAACTAATACACCGTCTTGAGTACGTACTTGGTAAGCGATACTCACAACCGTATTTTTTGCTACTTTCATATTGTTTTCCTTATTAAAAAAATCGTTGTTCATTGTATAGAAAATTATTCTTTAAGCAATGCAATTCGCGCATTCACACTGACTTTAATTTTCTCTTTGCCACTTTGAGTGTAAGTTTCATCTTTTTCATCCGAGTAAGAGAAACTTTTTGCCATCATTGCCCCTGCAGCATAAGGGCGGAAATCATTCGCTGAATCATTGGCAGAAGACACGTCTAGGCTTTGTGTGTGATAACCTTTCATTTGCAAAGATTCTTGAATTAATAAGGCTTTATCTTTAACTTTCGCTAAAGCTTCTTTGGTTAATTCTTTTTCTAAGCTATTTAATTTCTCACGTGAAACAGACGCACTTACGCGATCAATGGCTAATACGCCATCTAATTCATGCACTACTGTTGATAACGCTTGAGAATCTTTACTTTCTAAGGTTAATTCTGCACGCGCAATCCAGCCTTGTTGTTTGCCTTTATTATCATAGCGAATCCAGGTATTACGAGAATTGTCCTTAATTTCAACCGCACTTTGTGCTTTTGCTAACTCAATGGCTTTATTCATTTTTTCTGCCATGGTTTTATTGAGTGCGGATAAATCATTGCCTTCCGCTTGGTAAAAAAGGGAGATTTGTAATAAATCACGTTCTACTTCTTTTTCTGCTTCAACACTAAAGCTGACATCCGTTGACTGATGAAATACGGGTTCTGTTGCAAAAGAAGCGATAGGCAAGGCAAGTAATGCTAAAGAAAGCGTTTTGAGTTTCATTGTTTCATTCCTATTTGGGTAAGATAAAAATTAAGGGCGGTTTAATACGCCCTTTGTTATTATTAATGTAAACGTTCGTTGTCGTCTTCGACATCTTCATCGTCAAAAAATTCGCCGTCATCGCCGTATTCATCGTCCTCGGCATTCGGATCTTCAAAATACGTGCCCCAGCCATCATAAATGCCTTTGTATTTTTCCACTAATGGTAAAATTTCTTTTTGTTGTGCATCGATAATTTCGGGCTTTAATTCTACTTCACTGATGATGTCAAAGCAGAAAATGACCTTGCCACTTTCATCTTCAAATTCTTCCGCTTCTGACACTTCATAGCCTGCTTTGAAAGCATCCACAGCAATTTTTTCTAATGTATCAAAATCATAATGAGCGATGTGATGTTCGATAATATAAAGGGCATCCGGATCGCTGCCGTCATTTAATAAATCCGTAATGATTTCACGAGTTTCTTCTTGGAGTTCGTTAAAGTTCGTCATAAGGCATTCCTTTTGTCAGAAAAAGTGCGGTCATTGTAGGGGATAAAGATGAAAATGTCGCTAAAAATTTATGCTCATTTCAGTTTGCCTTGACGGGGAGGAAAGGTTAAAATTCTGCGCGAATAAATTGTGTTTAACATGCCCAGCTGATCACGCTATTTATTGCAGCGAAAAAGTTGGGCTTTCTTATTTTAGAACGAAAAAAATGGTCAAACATCTCCCTTATTTCACCTTAAAAACACCGCCAAAAACAACCGCACTTTTAAAGCAGGAGTTCGCTGATTTTATTGTTAAAGAAGATCTGGGCTATGAAATGTCAGGTGAAGGCGAATTTGTGGCGATAAAAATCCGCAAAACGGATTGTAATACATTGTTTGTGGGCGAAAAACTTGCCAAGTTTGCGGGTATTTCTGATCGAAATATGGGTTATGCCGGTTTGAAAGATCGTCATGGTATTACAGAACAATGGTTTTGTTTACAAATGCCAGGGAAAGAAACGCCTGATTTTAGTCAATTTCAATTGGAAGGCGTCGAGATTTTAGAAGTGACTCGCCACAATCGTAAAATTCGCACGGGTAGTCTTCAAGGAAATGCTTTTGAGATTTTATTGCGTGGCGCAAAAGAAAGTGATGAATTAAATGAGCGCTTAAATTTTGTGGCGAAATATGGTTTTCCTAACTACTTCACTGAACAACGTTTTGGTCGAGATGGTCATAATCTGACTCAAGCGATTCGTTGGGCGAAAGGGGAGATTAAGGTCAAAGATCGTAAAAAACGCAGTTTTTACCTTTCAGCGGCTCGCAGTGAAATTTTTAATTTAGTTGTAGCAGAACGAATTGAACAAAATGTGGCAGATCAGGTTCTAAGAGACGATATTGTGCAATTAAACGGATCGCACAGTTGGTTTAAGGCTGATGAAAATGAAGATTTAGCGGTTTTACAGCAACGTTTGAACGAGCAAGATATTTTGCTCACCGCGCCTTTAATTGGAGAAGAAAATTTATCCGCAAGTGCGGTCGAAAATCAAGTGGTTTTGGAACATCAGGTTTTCCAAGAATTAATGAAACAAGAAAGAATGAAAGCCACTCGCCGCCCTTTATTAATGCAGGCAAAAGATTTCCATTGGACGTTTGTTGAAGAAGGATTGAAGCTCTCATTTTATTTGCCGGCAGGGAGTTATGCCACTGCATTGGTGCGAGAGTTAGTGAATATTAAGGAAGAAGAATAATGCGAATTTTAGTCAGCAATGATGACGGTTTTCACGCCGAAGGGATTCAAGTTTTAGCAAAAGAATTACGAAAAATTGCCGATGTGGTGATTGTAGCGCCCGATCGTAATCGCAGCGCAGCATCAAGCGCATTAACGCTTGTTGAGCCACTTCGCCCGCGTCATTTAGACAGTGGTGATTATTGCGTGAATGGCACACCGGCTGATTGTGTGCATTTGGCATTAAACGGTTTTTTATCTGGACAAGTCGATCTTGTCGTATCGGGTATTAATGCGGGTTGTAATATGGGAGATGATACGATTTATTCCGGTACTTTGGCCGCTGCATTAGAAGGTCGCCATTTAGGATTGCCAGCCATTGCCGTCTCTTTAGATGGTCGTCTGCATTATGAAACAGCGGCTCGCGTGGTGTGTGATTTGGTCCCTAAATTACATCCTCAATTATTGAATAAACGCGAAGTGATCAATATTAATGTGCCAGATTTACCTTACGAAGAACTCAAAGGCATTAAGGTGTGTCATTTAGGCTATCGCACATCTGCAGCTGAAGTGATTAAACAAGAAGATCCTCGTGGCGAAAATATCTATTGGATTGGTCCGTCAGGCTTGCCGGAATATGATGGTGAAGGCACAGATTTCCATGCGGTAAAAAATGGGTATGTTTCCATTACGCCAATTCAAGCAGATCTTACGGCTCATCAGTCAATTGCTGCTTTACAAGATTGGCTGGAAAGTGAATAATGTGCCGTTTTGAAACGAATTTTCTCCTGTTGAACCCATAAAGGATAAGTGAATGAATATTTTTGGTGCGATGTACGATAAAACGATGCAATGGTCCAAACATCGCTTTGCTGTGTTTTGGCTATCCTTTGTGAGTTTTATTGAGGCCATTTTCTTTCCAATTCCACCCGATGTGATGTTGATTCCAATGTCAATGTCAAAGCCGAAAAGTGCGTTTCGTTTTGCACTTTATACGGCGGTCGCTTCTGTTGTCGGTGGAATGATTGGTTATGCTATTGGTTACTATGCCTTTGATTGGGTTCAAGGTTATATTCAACAATGGGGCTACCAAGCTGCTTGGGAACAAGCTATGGCGTGGTTTAAAGAATGGGGCGTGTTAGTGGTCTTTGTCGCTGGTTTTAGCCCAATCCCTTATAAAGTCTTCACCATTTGTGCAGGCGTGATGCAAATGGCGTTTATCCCCTTTGTGATTACCGCGTTTGTGTCGCGTTTTGCTCGTTTTATTTTAGTGGCAAAACTCGCCGCATGGGGCGGAGAAAAATTCGCCGCGAAATTACGTAAATCCATTGAAGTCATTGGTTGGAGCGTAGTGGCTTTAGCCGTGATTATTTATATTATTTTAAAATAACAGGATGACCTTTTTTATGAATAAATTACTCTTTATTATCTCTAGTGCATTGCTGGTTTCAGCGTGTACGGGAGAACCACAAAAACAAGATCCCGATGCATTACCTAATGGTATTATGCAACCCGTAGAAGGAACGGGAGCGGTTGCCGGTGGTAGCTTTATGCCGGAAATTGAAAAGAATTCGATGCCAAATCAAATGAAATAAATTTAATGTTAAAGGAAGAATAAATGAAAAAATCGTTTTTATTGCTCCCTGTGAGTATCGCTATTTTAACGGCTTGTAGTTCAAATAGCCCTGCGCCAATTGAAAATGTAGATGGCACACTTTCTCCAGGGGTAATGCAGCCTGTTGATAATAATTCGAGCGGTACATGGCAGCCAGAAATCCAACAAAATACGATGCCAAATACCATGGGCAATAGCGTGCCAACGGGAACTCAAACACCACAACCAAGTTTTCAACCGACTTATCAACCGGTTCAACAACCTGCTGCAGCACAGCCTAAACCAACGCCGGCTCCTGCACCGGTTCAACCACAAACTAAAACAGTAACTAAAACGGTTTCTGATTGCACTAGCTCTGGCGCAATCAACGTGCCGCGTAATCCAAATACCAATGCACCGGATTACAGCCAAATTCAAAAAGGTTCATACAAAGGAAATACCTATAAAGTCAACAAAGGCGATACCATGTTCTTAATCGCTTACTTAACGGGTATGGATGTAAAAGATTTGGCGAGCATGAACAATATGAAAGAGCCTTACAGTTTAAGTGTGGGCCAAACATTAAAAATTTCAAATTGTTCGACCAAAACAATCACCACAACAGTTCCAGTGAAAACTACGGCACCAGCGGCACCTGCTGAGCCAGAAGTGACTTATACACCAGGAGCAAATGGTACTCAAATTGGTTCTGATGGTACGGTAATTGGTCCTATTAAATCAGGCGTGGGTAACGGTGAACCTTCAAAACCAGTTTTCACAAACAATACACCTAGCACACCAGCTACAACCACAACGCAGGTGGAAACCACAAACAATACACCAGTTAATGCGAATGTTGTGGCACCAGTTGCGTCGAATATTGCATGGCAATGGCCAACTCAAGGTAACGTGATCCAAGGTTTCTCTAATACCGATGGTGGTAACAAAGGGGTTGATATCAGTGGTTCTCGCGGCCAAGCAGTTAAAGCCGCAGCGAACGGTCGTGTTGTGTATGCGGGTAACGCGTTACGTGGCTACGGTAACTTAATCATCATCAAACATAACGATGATTTCTTAAGTGCTTATGCACACAACGACAAGATCCTTGTGAGCGATCAACAAGAAGTGAAAGCAGGCCAAGAGATTGCGAAAATGGGTAGCACAGGGACCAATGCTGTGAAACTTCACTTCGAGATCCGTTATAAAGGTAAATCTGTGGATCCAGTTAGATACTTACCGAGAAGATAATCTTTTCTCAGAAAAAAGTGCGGTTAAAAATGACCGCACTTTTTGTTATACTCTCACCAATTTTTTCTCAATGCTTAGAATCTAAGGTTAATTCAATGCGTACAAGTCAATATTTATTCTCAACATTAAAAGAAACCCCAGCTGAAGCGGCCATTGTGAGCCATCAATTAATGCTTCGTGCGGGGATGATTCGTCCTCTTGCTTCTGGTCTCTATAACTGGATGCCAACAGGCTGGCGTGTGCTTCGTAAAGTAGAAAAAATCATTCGTGAAGAAATGGATAAAAGCGGTGCACTTGAAATCAAAATGCCAGTCGTGCAACCAGCAGAATTATGGGAAGAATCAGGTCGTTGGGAACAATATGGTCCAGAATTACTTCGTTTTGAGGATCGCGGAAACCGTAACTTTGTATTAGGTCCAACACACGAAGAAGTGATTACCGATTTAGTTCGTCGCGAAGTGTCATCATACAAACAACTTCCAATCAATTTATACCAAATTCAAACCAAATTCCGTGATGAAGTGCGTCCTCGTTTCGGTGTTATGCGTTCACGTGAATTTATCATGAAAGATGCGTATTCTTTCCATGCGGATCATGCGAGCTTACAACAAACTTATGATGTGATGTACCAGACTTATAGCAATATTTTCAATCGCTTAGGTTTAGATTTCCGTGCCGTACAAGCGGATACCGGTTCTATCGGTGGTAGTGCATCACATGAATTCCAAGTGTTAGCAAACAGCGGTGAAGATGATGTAATTTTCTCTACGGAATCTGATTACGCTGCAAACATTGAATTAGCGGAAGCGGTGGCAATTGGTGAGCGCGCCGCACCAACGAAAGCGATGGAATTAGT